>CBJMQH010000004.1:0-33341 GCA_966431825.1 uncultured Trinickia sp. | reverse complement strand
CTCTACGTCGACGCCGGATACCATATCATCGGCGCTTAAGACGGCGGCTGATAACCTTGGGAATTCTGCCATGCTGTTGGAGGTCGCGCGCAAGTCCTACGATGCGGCGCAACGCCGTTACGAAGTTGGTGTCGGCAATATGCTTGAACTGCTCAACGCACAGTCTTCATTGGCCACAGCGAAGCAACAGCGTATTCAATCGCTGACCGACTGGAGGTCTGCGCGTCTGCAACTTGCCGCGAAGCTTGGGAGACTCGACATGTCCAGCGTCGCGGCTGATTCTGGAGGACTAGATCGATGAACGCCCCACAACGCATGCCGCGGCGTAGTCCGCTATCGCCGGATAGCGCCGATGGCGGACAGTGCACCGGCCTCGCGTCGAGCTCGTTTTAGCCAAGTCATTGCACGAACAACCATGCCGCTATAATGGTTGCTTGCGTTTTCCTCCGAGTGGATCGATGTCAGCGCCGCCTTTTTCCGCCATTCCTCCGCGCCGCGCGCGCAATCTGGCGGAGTTCGTCGTCAGCAGGGTGACCGAACAAATCGAGACGAACAGGCTCAAGCCCGGCGACAAGCTGCCGACCGAGTCGCAGTTGATGGAGTCGCTGAACGTGAGCCGCACCGTCGTGCGCGAGGCGATCTCGCGGCTACAGGCTGCGAGGATCATCGAAACGCGGCATGGCATCGGCAGTTTCGTGCTCGAATCGAGCGCGCCGCGCCTCGGTGTCGATGTCGTGGCGGGTACCACGCTGCGCGATGTGCTCGCGATCCTCGAACTTCGTATCAGCCTCGAAACCGAGTGCGCGGGCCTCGCCGCCCAGCGGGCGCAGGCCGACGATATCGCGCGCATGCGCGCGGCGCTCGATGCGCTGAACGCTGGCGATCAGGCCGAAGACGGCGAGCGCGACAGCGTGGATGCCGATCTGCAGTTTCATATCAGCGTCGCACGCGCCACCGGCAATCGCTACTTCGTCGATATCCTGACCCAGTTGGGCACCGCGCTGATTCCGCGTGAGCGCATCGATTCGGCGCGCATCGCGCACGAAGATCCGCATGCTTTCCAAATGCTCGTGAACCGCGAACACGAAAGTATTTTCGAGGCGATCGCCCGTCGCGACGCCGAAAGCGCCCGCGCGGCGATGCGCATGCATTTGTCGAACAGCCGGGAGCGCCTGCGCCGCGCGAGTCAGCGCGAAGGCGGCAGCCAATAGTCACTCGGCGCAACGGCTCGCCCACGTGATTTCACCGTATCGCCGCAGCGCTTGGTAAGCGTATGACCAGCGAGGGCGCATCCGCAAGCAGCGTGTTTGCGCAACCCCGGCTTACATCGGGCTTTCCCCAATAACGGGTCACCAGGGACGTCGGAACAATAGCGACGGCGCCAGTTATACGATGACCGATGACCTGGCGACGGTGAAACGAGACACTGGAGAGCACATGAAAAAATGCGTCATGACGGCGATGGCCGTCGCGGTGACCGGCTGTATGGCCGGGGTAGCGCAGGCTCAAAGCAGCGTTACGCTTTACGGCATCGTGGACACGGGCTTCGGATATCAGAGCAATTCGGCGTCGCTGGGTGCCACGAGCGGGGGGCATTCGGTCGTGAAAATGATCAACGGTATCTGGGCGGGCAGCCGCTTCGGTCTCAAAGGGGCCGAGGATCTTGGCGGCGGCACGAAGGCGATCTTCACGCTGGAAGAGGGTTTCAATAGCGCAACGGGCGCGCAGAGCGTGTCGGGTCTCGGCTTCAACCGGCAGGCGTGGGTCGGCGTTGCAAACGATCGTTACGGCCAACTGACGGCCGGTCGCCAGTACACGGCGTTCTACACGATGCTGTCGCCGTGGAGTCCCACGACCTGGTTGACGGGCGCGTTCGGTGCGCACCCGGGCGACATCGATTCGCTCGACACGAACTACCGCGCGAACAATTCGATCGTCTACACGACGCCCACGTTCGGCGGATTCACGATGAGCGGCAGCTATTCGTTCGGCGGCGCTCCGGGCAGCATCAATCAAGGTTCGACCTGGAGCTTCGGTGCGCAGTATCGCAACGGACCCGGGGGTATCGCGGTGGGCTTCCAGCGCGTGAACAACTCGGCGATCGGCGGCGGGAGTTGGGGGGCGCTCTCGACCGTGAGCAACAATGGCGCCGAACCGGCCGTGTCGTCGCTCAACAACGGTTACCAGTTTGCCCAGGCGCAGCAGCGGCTCGCCGTGACGGGCGGCTGGCAATTCACGCCCACGCTCGACGTGTCGGTGTCGTACTCGAACGTTCAATACATCCCAGGCGTGAACTCGCGTTTCGCGAGCGAAGCGGTGTTCAACACCGCAGGCGCCGTGCTGCACTGGAAGGCCATGCCTGCGCTCGATCTGGCGGGCGGATACAGCTACACGCGGGCGGCAAAGGCAAACGGCGTATCGAACGGCGCGCAGTACCATCAGTTCGTGCTTTCGGAGTACTACTCGCTCAGCAAGCGCACGTCGATCTACGTGCTCGAAGCCTACACGCACGCGAGTGGACAAACGCTCAGTGCGACGGGCGGCGTCATCGACGCGACGGCGACCGTGGGCGACGGCTTCAACGGCACGCCGTCATCGTCGCGCAGCATGTTTGCGGCAGGGGCGGGCATCGTCCATCGCTTCTGATGCACATCCGCCGGGCGCCCCTGGGGTGACCGGCGACCGTGTGCTACTTGAGGTGGCGGTAGCGCGCGGCATCCGGTCGCTCCTGCTCGCTTCGTCCGATGGGGGCGCCGCTGCAAGCACGCGCGCCCTCGGCGACGAGCACATCGACAGCGAGCGCAAAAAGGCGCTTTGCTTCGCTTGCGATCCATCGGCAAGCATCCACTGCAGCGGCGCGCTCCGAACCGGGCGCCGCGCCGCGGTAGCCGAAGCGCAACTCGATGTCCGAGTCGACGATGCGCGTATCGAGCGTGCCCAGCCCGGTGCCGGGCAAAGTCGCTCGCGTTCGCGCGTCGATTTCCGCGAAATGATATTCGAGCCAGGCAAGGAGGAACGCGGCATCCTCGGCACTGCGAACCGAAAGCGCGGCCTCGCAATAACTGCTGCGGTCGTAGTCGCGAGCAACGTTCGACGCGGCCCCGTCGGCTCGGCTTTCCGGCACGAACGCAGCGAAACCGTGCTGCCGCTGGTATGCGCGCAATGCCTGCCACAGCGTTGTGTCGTCCCCCGCGCGCGAAGGCTGCAAGATCACCGCCATCGCATCGGCATCGCAGCGCACCACGGCCCGCACGATGAAGCGCACTTCGCAGAGCAATGCATCGCCGTTCATCAGACGCGCGGGCCGAGGTAAACCGAGCGGCGGTAACACGACCGCATCGGGCAGCGAGGCCGTCACGCCGTCCCGATCCAGGCGTACCACCGGCATGGTCCGGCTCGAATAGGGAAAGGCGAGCGTCAGACTCGCATCGGTTGGGTGGGGAATCGGCGCAAGCGCGGCGCGCGCATGAGGCACGGTGGTTCTCCTTCGATTTGGCGCGCTCACTGCGTCGCATCATCCACGGGGGCACCGTCCGCCCTGCGCATCAGGCCGCCCCGCAGCAATTCATCATGCGGGCATTACAGCTTGCAGGCCCCGCCGCCGATAACTGTCAGATCTGACAGGTTCGACGCGAAGCGGATGGTGCGTTGCAATAAAAATCGATTTCATCGAATCGTCCCCCAAATCGAGGCAAACGATTCACGCGCCGCCATTCTGCCGAAATTCCCTCACGCATGCGGTATGGCGATGCCATTGGGGAAACACGTTGCGGTGCGACAAGGGTTGTCGCACTTTTGCACGGGTGTCGAGATTCGAGACAATGCTGCGAGCATACGGATAGAATGCTCGGCTCATATTTAAGGCTTTGCAAAGAAGGCAGAGCCGTTTGTGCGTGGGAGGCGAGAGAGACGCCTGCACAAGATATGCAAATTGAATTAGCCGGACTTTAGCAGCGCGGCTGCGCGATGAAAGCTGGTAACTATGACAGTCAACACCGTTTCGAGGGGCACATGGAATCGTCGTTTCGCTGGCAGGACAGCTATCAGCGGTTATCGGCTGCGTCCGACGAACATCGCCTTTTCGAAACGGTTGCCGGTATCGCCAAGCGTCTCGGCTTCGACTATTGCTGTTACGGCATTCGCGTGCCGTTGCCCATTTCGAATCCGGCAATCGAGATTTTCGACACTTACCCGATCGGCTGGATCGAGCACTACAAGAAAAATCGCTTCATCGAGCTTGATCAAACCGTACAGGCCGGCTTGCGGCGGCCGGGACTCATTCATTGGCCCGCGCTAGGTGCCGACCGCTCGCCGCTGTGGACCGATGCGCACGACTTCGGGTTGCGTTTCGGCGTGGCGCACGCGAGCTGGGCCGCCCACGGCGTGTACGGGTTGCTCACATTCGCGCGACCGTCCGAAGCGTTGTCGACCGCCGAGATCGACGCGCTGACGCTTCACATGAGCTGGTTGTCGAACGTGACGCACGCGATGATGAGCGCGTTTCTCGTGCCGAAGCTCGCGCCGGAGACGGGCGTCATGCTGACGCCGCGCGAATCCGAGGTGCTCTGTTGGACCGGCGAGGGCAAGACGGCCTGCGAGATCGGACAGATCCTCAATATCTCGGAGCGCACGGTCAACTTCCACGTCAACAACGTGCTGCTCAAGCTCAATGCGACGAACAAGGTCCAGGCCGTCGTGAAAGCGATCGCACTCGGGCTCATCCATCTGCCGTGACGGCGCCCGAGCGCGGTGCTGCGCTCAGGCGCGACCGAGGTCGGCCAGCGGATGGGCCGCTTCGGTCCACGGCGAACCCAGGAAGTGTCGAATGCGCTCCGGGGCGACCTCCGACAAAACCGCCGGACGCCAGCGCGGCGCACGGTCCTTGTCCACCAGGTGGGCGCGCACGCCTTCGCTGAAGTCGCCTTCCTCGATCGCGTGCGAGGCAATCGCCAGTTCAAGGCGGAACGCATCGGCGAGCGTGAGCGTACGGCCCGCAATCAGCGCCGCGCGCGTGACGTGCAGCATCGTCGGCGAATAGTGGGTCAGCGCATCGAGCGATGCCTGCAGCCACGCCCGCTCGGCGTCCGATGGTCCCGCCGCCAGCGCAGCAGTCAGTGAGGCCGCCATCTGCGTGATGTCGAGCACCGGATCGAAATGCAGTTCGATCGAAGGCATCAGCGCATCGATCGGGGCGGCAGCGGCGCCGCCTTGTTCGGCAGGCGAGGGGACGAAGACCTCGGTCAGGCGCGCTGCAACCGCGTCGGGCGGCAACTGCGCGAGCCGCGTCTCGAACGCGCCGAGCCATGCGCTCGGCACGCAGGCGTCGGCGAGCTGGCAGTGCACCGCGTCCGCGCCGCCGAGCACCGCGCAGGTGAGGCCCAGATAGAGCGAGAGCGGGGCCGGCAGCCGGGTGAGGAAGTGCGTCGCCCCGACGTCGGGCACGAAGCCGATCCGCGTCTCGGGCATTGCGATCTTGCTGCGCTCGGTCACGATGCGCAGCGTTGCCGCCTGCGCGAGCCCCATGCCGCCGCCCATCGTGATGCCGTCGGCCAGCGCGACGATCGGTTTGCCGAACGTATGCAGTGCGTAGTCGAGCCGGTACTCGTCGATGAAGAACCGGCGCCAGCCGTCGGGGCCGTCCACACGCCCTTGCGCGGCTGCGCGATACAGTGCGCGCACGTCACCGCCGGCGCAAAACCCCTTCTCGCCGTTCCCGCGCAGCACGAGTGCCGCAATCGCGTCATCGTCGCGACAGCGTTCCACATGCTCGGCGAGCGCACGCACCATCTCATGCGACAGCGCATTGAGCGCCTGCGGCCGGTCGAGCGTAAGGACCGCGACGCGGTTGACGACATGGAACAGCACACGGCCGTGCTCGGGCGGCGCGACTGCCGTGCCTCCCGTTTGCACCGACGGTGCCGTTTCGACGCTTGCATTCATTTCCGACTGACTCCAACAAAAGTGAGACGCACGCGAACGCGTGCGCATCCCGGTTCCCGGGCGGTTCGCGTTACGGCTTCTGCGCCCGCTCGTAAAGTTTGATGATCGCTGAAAAGTCCAGGCCGCCGTCGCCGCGCGCACTCATGGCCTGATAGAGCTGCTGGGCAAGCGCGCCGAGAAACACGGGCTGCTTCGCGGTGCGGGCGGCGTCTGCGGCAAGGCCGAGATCCTTGAGCATCAGATCGGTGCCGAAGCCGCCCGTGTAGCCGCGCGATGCGGGCGCCGTCTCGACGATGCCGGGAAAAGGATTGTAGGTGTCGGCACTCCAGCAGCGGCCCGTCGACGTATTGATGATGCCGGCGAGCACCTTCGCGTCGATGCCGAGCGCGGTACCGAGCGACATCGCTTCGGCCACGCCGGCCATCGAGATGCCGAGCAGCAGGTTGTTGCAGATCTTCGCGACCTGGCCCATGCCGGTCTCGCCGCAATGGACGATGTTCTTGCCCATCGACGTCAGCACGGGCGTGGCGCGCGCGTAGTCGGCCATGCTTGCGCCGACCATGAACGTGAGGGTGCCGGCGGCCGCGCCGCCGGTTCCGCCCGAGACGGGGGCATCGACAAATCCGTTGCCGTGTGCCGCGGCGAGACTGGCGAAGCCTTGGGCGCTGGCCGGGTCGATCGTGCTCGAATCGATGATGAGGGCGCCGGCCGCGATGCCAGCCAGGACGCCGTCGTCGGCCGTCAGCACGTGGCGCACGTGGGCGGCAGCCGGCAGCATCGTCACGACGCATTCAACGTCGTTCGCGGTGGCCCTTGGCGTCGCGCCAGCCGTTGCGCCGGCATCGACGAGTGCCTGCACCGCGGCCGCGTTCAAGTCGAACACCTTGACGGCGTGACCGTTCTTGAGCAGATTGCGCGCCATTGGAGCGCCCATGTTGCCGAGGCCGATGAATCCGATTTTCATGAGATGTCTCCGCGTTTTGCGGGGATTGCCCGCTGAGTCGTTCAGCGCAGGGTGATCGTCGTATTCACGCCGCCTTCGTGAACGGCTGAGTCGTCGAACCAGCGTGCAGTGACGGTCTTCGTCTGCGTATAGAACTGGACGACCTGCTTGCCGTAGGGCCCCAGGTCGCCGAGCTTGGAGCCGCGCGAGCCCGTGAAGCTGAAGAACGGCACAGGCACCGGAATCGGAATGTTGATGCCGACCTGGCCCACGTCGATTTCGCTCTGGAATTTGCGGGCTGCGGCGCCGCTCTGCGTGAAGAGCCCCACGCCGTTGCCGAACGGATTGCGGTTTACGAGCGCGATGGCGTCGTCGAGTGTGTCGACGCCGAGCACGACCAGCACGGGGCCGAAGATTTCCGTCCGGTAGACCGTCATCTCGGTCGTGACGTCGGCGAAGATCGTCGGTCCGATGAAATTGCCGGCTTCGTAGCCCGGTACTGCGATGTTGCGCCCATCGAGCGCAAGCGTTGCGCCTTCGTCTACGCCCTGAGCAATCAGCGAGAGGATGCGGGCTTTGGCCGCCTTCGATATGACCGGGCCGAGGTCCGTATTCGGTTCGGTCCCGGCGTTCACCAAGAGCCGCTTTGCGCGGGCCACGAGCTCAGGAAGCCATGCGCGCGCCTCGCCTACCAATACGACAGCCGAGGTCGCCATGCAGCGCTGCCCTGCGGCGCCGAAGCCCGCGCCGACGAGCGCACTCAGCGTCTGCTCGCGATTCGCGTCCGGCAGCACCACCGCATGGTTCTTCGCACCCATCATCGATTGCACGCGTTTGCCGTGCTGACTGGCGAGCGTGTAGACATGGGTGCCGACGGCGGTGGAGCCGACGAACGACACGGCCTTGATGCGCTCGTCGGTGCACAGCGCGTCGACGACCTCCTTGCCCCCGTGCACGACGTTCAGGACGCCGCGCGGTACGCCGGCTTCGAGCGCGAGTTCGACGAGCGCCATCGTCGAGAGCGGATCCTGTTCCGAAGGCTTGAGCACGAACGTGTTGCCGCAGACGATCGCCATCGGGAACATCCAGAGCGGGATCATCGCGGGGAAGTTGAACGGTGTGATGCCGGCGCAGACGCCGATCGGCTGGCGCAACGTGTAGGTATCCACGCCGCCGGCCACGTTTTCCGCGAATTCGCCCAGTTGCAAGGTGCCGATCGACGCGGCATGTTCGACCACTTCGAGCCCGCGGAAAATATCGCCTTCGGCGTCGGGCAGCGTTTTGCCCTGTTCGGCCGTCAGTATCTTGGCGATACGCGGCATGTGTTCGCGGATCAGCGCCTGGTACTTGAGCATGATGCGTGCGCGCATACCGATCGGCGTCGACCTCCATTGTGCGAAGGCCGCATGGGCCGCGCCGATCGCCGCTTCGACTTCAGCGGCCGTGGCGAACGGCACGCGGGCGAGCACTTCCTGCGTGGCGGGATTGACGATGTCGCGCCATTCGGTCGTGCTCGATTCGACGAACTCGCCGTTGATCAACAGCTTGACGCTCGGCAGATGGGCGCCGGCGGACTGCGACGACGTGGCGTTCATGACTTGGGCTCCTGGAAACGGTTGTGCAACGAGGTCCGCGCAATGCGACCGCGGGAAGGCGTTTTCCCGCGACGCCGGACGCGGCGGTGGCGGTAAAGGGGAGGTGCTTCTCGGCATCGGCTCAGCGCAAGTCGGGAAAGTCTTCTTCCCAGAATTCATGGGTAAGCCGGACAGGCGTCTCGCCGCGCTCGATCTCGCGATGGCGCAGCTCGACGCGGCGGATCTTGCCGGAGATCGTCTTCGGCAAGTCGAACAGTTCGAGGCGCCGGATGCGCTTGTACGGAGAAAGCCGTTCTCGCGAATAGGCGAACACGCTGCGTGCCAGCTCGGGCGTGAACGTGTAGCCGTGGCGCAGCGTCACGTAGGCTTTCGGTACCGACAGCCGCAGCGCGTCGGGGCTCGGCACGACCGCCGCTTCGGCAATCGCTTCGTGCTCGATCAGCACGCTTTCGAGTTCGAACGGGCTCAGGCGGTAGTCGGACGATTTGAACACGTCGTCGGCCCGTCCGACGTAGACGTAGTACCCGTCCTCGCGCCGCAGGGCGATGTCGGACGTGTGGTAGCGACCGGCCCGCGCCACGTGGGCCGTGGCCTGCGCGTTATTCGCGTAGCCGGTCATGAGACCGAGCGCAGGCGCGAAGGTGTCGGCAGGTCCGGGCAGCGGCAGCGCGATTTCGCCTTCTTCGGCGGGCGTCTCGTCGGCATCGACGAGTTCGACGCGGTAGCCCGGCAGGGGGCGGCCCATCGAGCCCGGTACCACGGGCTGGCCCGGTGTATTTCCGATGATGCAGGTCGTCTCGGTCTGTCCGTAGCCGTCGCGGATCGTGATGCCCCACGCGTGTCGGACACGCTCGATGATCTCGGGGTTCAGCGGCTCGCCGGCACCGACGATTTCGCGCAAGGCGACAGCGTAGTCGGCCAGCGGTTCTTGCACGAGCATGCGCCAGACCGTCGGCGGCGCGCACAGCGTTTTCACGTTGTATCGGACGAGCGTGTCGAGGGTCTGTTTGGCGTCGAAGCGCGCGTAGTTCAGCACGAAGATGCATGCCTGCGCGTTCCACGGCGCAAAAAAGCAGCTCCATGCGTGTTTGGCCCAGCCCGGCGAGCTGATATTCCAATGTACGTCGCCCGGCTGCAGGCCGATCCAGTACATCGTCGACAGACTGCCGACCGGATAGCTTTGATGCGAGTGTTCGACGAGCTTGGGCTTCGACGTCGTGCCGGACGTGAAATAAAGCAGCATCGGGTCGGTGGCACGGGTCGGGCCGTCGGGGTGAAAGTCGGCGCTGGCCGTGTAGCCTTGCGCGAAATCGTGCCAGCCGTCGTGGGCTGCGCCGGCGCGTTCGGCCGCATCGAGGCCGACGGCGATTTTGGCGAAGGAGGCGCTGCGGCCGGCATCCTTGTGCGCCGTGTCGAGCGCATCGAACTTCGCGCGTTCCCCGCCGTCGACGATCACGAATTTCGGTTGTGCCGCCTCCATCCGCTCCCGCACGTCGGCGGCCGACAATTGCGTCGTGGCCGGCAACAGGACGGCACCGAGCTTGATCGCCGCGAGCATGGCGTCCCACAGCTCGACGCGATTCGGCAGCATGAGCATGACGCGGTCGCCACGCGCGACGCCGATCTGCCGCAGGAAGTTGGCGATGCGGGCCGAGCGGGCCGACATGTCGGCGAACGAGAGCTGAAGGTCGCCCCCTTCCGTGTCGACGATGCGCAGCGCCGGCAACGCGTTGTTGCGTGCGATCTGATCGAAGTAATCGAGCGCCCAGTTGAACGTATCGAATTCGGGCCGCCGGAATTCGCGGCAGGCGGCCGTGTAGTCGGTTCGGTGGCGCAGCAGCAGATCACGCGCCGCGAGGAAGCGTTGGGTTGCCGTCATCGTCGTCTCCGGTTCGTTTTTACGGCGCGCTTTGACGCCTGACGCGCTCGGGCGGCGATGGAGCGCGCTCGACCCCGCCGTGAGGCCGGGACGATGACGCTTTCGTGCCGCTTTTACCTGTCGAAGTGTAGGCAGTGGGTGGCAAGCAATCGATGCTCAACGCGCTCACGACGCGTGATCGGCTTTGCCACGAATACGGGGACGGACCGCAACGGGTGTAGCGGCGATATCAAGCGGCGCCGAGGCCGCGCAGCAGCGCGTTTCCGTCTTCGGTCAGCTGGAATTTCGGTGCACCGTGTTCGCCGCCGACCGTCTCGACGAGGCCGGCCTCCTCGAGCAACGGCAGTTCGGGCTTCGCCGATACGTCGATCGGTGCGTGCAGCAACAGCAGCAGCGTCGCGATCTCGTGGTGGCTCAGCAGCCGGCGCAGGATCGTGCGCGGTTTGGTGGGATTGGCGGGAATCGTGCCGGGGTCGTTCTTTGTCATCGGGGCACCTCCATCACGAGTGTGAGCGGCACGATGTTGCGCACGGCGCCTTAAGCGATCCTTAAATCCGGATAAGGGTAAACACAGACTGCCCGCCGGCCTCGCCAATCTAAAATGGTCGAAATTAGGAAATGGCAATTATGCTTGTCATAGATAAATAACCGCCCGAGCTGTCTATGCCGACCGACTATCAGACGCTGCGGTTCGAATACGCTCGCGCACCCGATCAGGATGTCACGCACGCGGTGATTCATCCTGTTGTCGTCGTCGGCGCAGGACCGGTCGGCTTGGCCGCAGCGATCGATCTCGCGCAGCGCGGCGTGAAGACGGTCCTTGTCGATAGCGACGACGCACTGTCGACGGGCTCGCGGGCGATCTGCTTCGCCAAGCGCACGCTTGAAATTTTCGATCGCCTCGGTTGCGGCGACCGCATGGTCGCGAAAGGGGTGAGCTGGAATGTAGGCAAGGTGTTTCTGCAGGACGAATTGATCTACACATTCAATCTGCTGCCCGAGACGGGGCATGCCAGACCGGCATTCATCAATCTCCAGCAGTATTACGTCGAGGGTTTCCTCGCCGAGCGGGCCATGCAGCTCGACACCCTGCAGGTGCGCTGGAAGCACCGCGTCGTGGGCGTCGCGCAGCAGGACGACCATGTCGAATTGCAAATCGAAACACCTGATGGCGTCTATCCCTTGCTTGCCCGGTACGTCGTCGCAGCGGATGGGGCGCGCAGCCCGCTGCGTGGCATGCTCGGCCTCGATAGCCACGGCCGAACGTTCAAGGACCGGTTCCTGATCGCCGATGTGAAGATGAAGGCACCGTTTCCGACCGAGCGCTGGTTCTGGTTCGATCCGCCTTTCCATCGGAATCAGTCCGTGCTTCTGCATCGCCAACCCGACAACGTCTGGCGCATCGATTTTCAGTTGGGCTGGGATGCCGACCCGGTCGCCGAGGCAACCCCCGAACGCGTGATCCCCCGTGTCAAGGCGCTGCTCGGTGAAGACGTGGCGTTCGAGCTCGAATGGGTCAGCGTCTACACGTTCTCCTGCCGTCGCATGGATGCGTTCCGTCACGCGCGCGTGCTGTTCGCCGGCGACGCCGCGCACGGCGTGTCGCCGTTCGGTGCGCGCGGCGCGAACAGCGGCGTACAGGACGCGGACAACCTCGGCTGGAAACTCAAACTCGTCCTGGATGGCATGGCCCCGTCGAGCCTGCTCGATACCTACGCATCGGAACGCGAATACGCGGCCGACGAAAACATCCTGAACTCGACCCGAGCAACCGACTTCATCACCCCCAAGAGCGCGGTATCGCGCTTGTTTCGGGATGCGACGCTCAAGCTCGCGAAGGACTATCCGTTCGCGCGCCGCATCGTCAATAGCGGTCGGCTGTCGGTGCCGGCCGTTCTCACTCGCTCGCCGTTGAACACGCCCGATCGGGAAGGCGACATATTCTCATGCGCGCTGGTCCCGGGCGCGGTGAGCGCCGATGCGCCGGTCAAAGTCGACGGCAGGAACGCGTGGTTCCTCAACCAGATCGCGAGCGGCGACTTCACCGGCCTCTATTTTTGCGGCATGGCCGACGACATCGCCGCAACCACTGCGCAGCTCGCGGCACTCGCCGATTCTCCGATCCCGGTGCGGCCCGTGATCGTGATTCCGCGCGGCGCGCGTGCATGTGCCGTGTCGAAGGGCGTGGTCGTCGAGGATTGCGAAGGCATGCTTGCGCATCGCTTCGATGCTCGCCCGGGCACGTTTTACTTGTTGCGTCCCGACCAGCACGTTTGCGCTCGCTGGCGCACGCTGAATCCCGATGCGATTGCGGCTGCGCTCAGCCGTGCCACCTGCAACGGATAAGGACCATGAGCCTGTTGAACATCGAACCCAATATCGCGGATATGGATGCGTTTTACGAGCAACTGATCGCCACGCACGACGGGCTGTCCGACGAAGACAGTCATCTCGTGAACGCCAAGCTCGTCCTCCTGCTCGCGAACCACATCGGCGACCTGGACGTGCTCAAGGACGCACTCGCCAAGGCGCGTGCAGGGGTTTCTTCTGCTGCGAACGCTTGAACGCAAGGCGCGCCGCGGTTCAGCCGTAGACAGATCCCGCGCCCAGCGAGCCGAAGCGCCATGACAGCCGCCGCGTCGCGGCGAGCAGTGCCTGCGCGCTCGGCCCGTGCGGATCGCGGTCGAAGTGAGCCGTCGCGCCAATGACCGCAATGACCAACGCGACGTTTCCCGTGTGGTCCAGCACGGGCGCGGCAAAAGCCGCGACGCCGGGCACGGGGGCATCGATGGCCTGATCCATTCCGTCCGCGCGAATTTGTCTCAGTCGCTCGCGCAGGCCGTGCGAGAGGGGCGGCTTCGTCTGCGCGCCGGCGAGCCTGATCGGCTCCTGCTCCAGCAAATGGTCGAGCACGTCTTCCGACATATGCGAGGCGAAGACGCGTCCGATCGCCGTGTTGACGAGCGACATGACGGTCCCGACGCGCAGGCTGATGTGCTGCGGCAGCGCAGACTCTTCGAGGCGAACGATCGTCGGCCCGAGGGGCCCGAGCGTCGCGGCGGCCACGGTCAGCTGCGTCGACAAGGCCAGCGATGCGATCTCAGGCTCCGCATCGCGCGCGGGGGAGATCCGCTGCAGTGCGATCAAGCCGAGTTCGAAGCTCAGCGAACCGGCGGTGAAACAGCCGTTGTCGTCGCGTGCAAGCAGGCCGATCTTTTGCAGGCTCACGAGGTGCGGGAAGGCTTTGGCCGGCGGCATGCCGGCTGCCGCAGCCAGGTCGCGCAGATTCAAGGGCCTGCCCGCGCAAGCCAGTGCCATCAACAGCTCGCCCGTGCTGTCGAGCGCGCTGATCCCACGTTGCGTTTTGGCTTCGAGGGCGGCGGTGGCGGAAGGGGCGTTCGCACATTCAGAGCGCATGGATCGACGCCTCGGCGGTCAGGGCTTCCGTGATGTGGCGGCACACTTTTCGAAGTGCGCTGGCTATCGGGCCGTTCCAGGCAATGTCCATCGCTGCCGACGGTCCGATGACGGTCAGCGCGAGCTGCAGGCTGCCTTGTGAGTCGAAGACGGGGGCGGCGAGACTGCTGATGCCAGGGCTCGGCGCGTCGGCGCTACGGGCCATGCCGCGTTTGCGCACGTCCTCGATGCGCTCGTGTGTCTCTGACACTGCGCGGTCGAGCTCGCCCCCGGATGGCGCGAGCCCCTGGCTCTTCATGGCTGCGGCGAGCTGCTCCGGCCCGAGCAAGGCGCTGAAGACACGTCCCGTAGACGTGGAGCGCAACGACATGACGGTGCCGATGTGCAAGTTGACATGCAGTGGATAGGCCCCGCGCGCGTAGTGAACGATCATCGGCCCCTGACCCCCGGCAACGCACACGGCGACGCTGAAGCCGAGCCGCTTGGCGAGATCCGTCGCGTAGGGCACCGCGACGCGATAGGCGTCCTGTCGCTCGACGAACATGAGCCCGAGACGCAGCGAGAGCGGCCCAGGTTCGTAATAGCCCGTCCAGGCATCGCGCTTGATGAGGCCGAGCTTCGTGAGACTCACGAGATAAGTGTGAGCCTGCGCGGTCGAAAGCGCGGCGGCACCCGCCAGTTCGCTCAGTGCAAGCGCGCGGCGCCGGTCGGCCAGTGCGCGCAGGATGCGGCCGGCAACTTCCACGCTCTGAATGCCCCGCTGGGTTTTCTCTGCCGCGTCTTTCAATGGGTGGCTCGGTTGCGTCATCGAATACTGTTCGAGTGGTGGATGCTAGCGCATCCGTAAGGGGCCGCACAGCCGCGGCGCGCGGTTCCTTGTAGTTTATATATGGCAAGTTGCCTTGCCATTGACAAATATCGCGCTCGGCGCGACGATGCGGCACCCCCGTCGAATCGCGGAGCACGACATGGCAAAAGCGTTTGCATCCCAGGCCGATCTGGAAGAGAAAAAGATCACGTTCACGCAGCTTTCGGAGAACGCCTACGCGTACACGGCGGAAGGCGACCCGAACTCGGGCGTGATCGTCGGCGACGACGGCGTGCTGATCGTCGACACGACCGCAACGCCCGCGATGGCCAAGGACCTGATCGCCAAGATCCGCAGCGTGACCGACAAACCGATCAAGTACGTCGTGCTGTCGCATTACCACGCGGTACGTGTGCTGGGGGCGTCGGCGTATTTCGCCGAAGGCGCGCAGGAGGTTATCGCGAGCCGTGGCACCTACGAAATGATCGTCGAGCGCGGCGAGCAGGACATGAAGTCGGAAATCGAACGCTTTCCGCGGCTGTTCGCCGGCGTGGAGACGGTGCCCGGCCTCACGTGGCCTACGCTCGTATTCGAGCAGGCCATCACGCTATGGCTCGGCAAGCTCGAAGTGAGAATCGCGCATCTGGGCGCGGGCCACACGAAGGGTGACACGGTCGTATGGCTGCCGTCGCAAAAGGTGTTGTTCTCGGGCGACCTTGTCGAATACGACGCCGCCTGCTACTGCGGTGACGCGCAATTGGAGGCGTGGCCCGACACGCTGGAGGCGCTGCGCGCGTTAGGGGCCGAGAAGCTCGTCCCGGGTCGCGGGCCCGCCTTGCTTTCTCCTGCCGAAGTTCAAAAGGGCCTCGACTACACGAAGGATTTCGTGACGACCTTGCTGGAGGCGGGCAAGGCCGCGGTCGCCGAAAACCTCGATCTCAAGGGTTCGATGGCCCTGACGCGCAAGGCGATGGATCCCAAGTTCGGCCACGTCTTCATCTATGAGCACTGCTTGCCGTTCGATGTTTCGCGCGCTTACGACGAGGCAAGCGGGATCAAGCATCCGCGCATCTGGACGGCGCAGCGGGACAAGGAGATGTGGGCCGCGTTGCAGGGATGAAAGGGGGCCTGCGCGGCCCGTTACAGCGTCACAAGTCTCGGGCGATGACCATCCGCTGGACCTCGCTCGTCCCCTCGTAGATCTGCGTGATTCGCGCGTCGCGATAGTGCCGCTCGACGGGATAGTCCTCCAGATAGCCGTAGCCGCCGTGAATCTGGATCGCTTTCGAGCAGACGTCTTCCGCGACTTCCGACGCGTAGAGCTTCGCTTGCGAGGCCTCCGACAGGCAGGGCTTGCCTTCGCCGCGCAGGCGCGCAGCGTGATGGACCAGCAGGCGGGCCGCGTTCAATCGCGTCGCCATGTCGGCGAGCATGTTGCCGACGCTCTGGTGCTCGCGGATCGGTTTGCCGAATTGAATCCGCTCGGCGGCATAGGCACGCGCGGCGTCGAAGGCCGCACGCGCGATACCCAACGCCTGCGCAGCGATACCGATGCGGCCGCCTTCGAGATTCGACAGCGCGATCTTGAGTCCTTCGCCGCGCTGGCCCAGCAGGTTCGCCGCCGGCACCGCACAGTCTTCGAGCGTGATCGGGCAGGTGTCGGAGGCGCGAATGCCCAACTTGCTTTCGGGGCGGCCCACGTTGAAGCCGGGCGTGTCGGTCGGCACGATGAAGGCCGAGATGCCGCGCTTGCCGAGCGCCGGATCCGTCACCGCGAAGACGATCGCCACACCCGCACGGCGGCCGTTCGTGACGAACTGTTTGCTGCCGTTGATGATCCACTTGCCGTCCTGCAGGACGGCCCGCGTCTTGAGATTGTTCGCCTCCGACCCGGCTTGCGGTTCGGTCAGGCAGAACGCGCCGATCGTTTTGCCGAGCGCGAGCGCGCCGAGCCAACGGTCCTGCTGCGCCGGCGTGCCGAACTTCAGAATCGGACCGCAGCCGACCGAGTTGTGCACGCTCATCATCGTCGCGCAAGCGGCACAGCCGGCCGCGATTTCCTCGAGCGCGAGCGCGTAGGCCACATAGTCGGTGTACGTGCCGCCAAGCTCCGCGGGCACCATCATGCCGAGGAAGCCCAGCTCGCCCATCTGGGTGACGACCTCCTGCGGCAGGGCGCCGTCGCGATCCCACCGGCCTGCGTTCGGTGCGAGGCATTCGGTGGCGAACGCGCGCGCGGTGTCGCGGATCATCCGCTGTTCGTCGGTATAGAAGTCGTTCATGTCGTCGAGCATCGGAGCGTGTTATGCCCTCGTGGGGCGGAATGTGCACCAAGGCGCCGCGGTGCCGGCGGCCTTGCGTTGTCGGTCGCTGCCTTGGCGGCGCCGTCGGGCCGTCGTAAACTGTCGCGTTTTGCCGGCGGGCCCGGCAGCGCCGCGCGTCATGCATCGGGCGTATCGGGCGTTGTATCGGCGGCGTGCAACAGCGGGCGGCGTGCAACAGCGCGAGGACCGTCGGCAGCCTGTGCAACGAAGTTTAGGGAGCAGCAGGCCCGCCCGCGATGCCCCAGCCGCTCATTACGTGTGAGCGCATTTGCCAGTCGCGGGCGCTTTGTATTCAGGCTCCTTGCGTATCTCCACCGGCTGCGGAACAAGCCATGCATTCAGAAAAAGGGACCATCGCCATCAGTCTCGTGGCCGAAGCCGTGCGCTGCGTCGAGCGTTGGGGCGCCAATCCGCTGCCGCTCCTGGCGGCTGCGGGGGTCGCGCCGCAATCGCTCGCGTCGCCCGGTGTACGCGTCTCGTCCGCACAGTACGGCGCGCTCTGGAGCGCGATCGGACGCGCGCTCGACGACGAGTTCTTCGGACAGGACTCCCACCCGATGAGAAGCGGGAGCTTCATCGCGATGTGTCAGGCGGCGCTCGGTGCCCGCAACGGGGCACAAGCGCTCGCCCGGACGACGGGCTTCATGCGCCTTGTCCTCGACGACATGCGAGTGGAAGTGCAGGCAACGCACGAGCGCGTGCGTCTTGCGTTTCGCTTGCGCGGCGGCGTGCAAGACAAGCCGATGTTCGCCTATGCGACGTATTTCATCCTCGTCTACGGTGTGGTTTCCTGGCTTGTCGGTCGTCGTATTCCCATTGTGAGCGCGCAGTTCTCATGTGCCGATCCCGGTGCCGGCCTCGAATACCGCCCGATGTTTTGCGACGATCTGCGCTTCGATCAGCCCGAATCGTTCGTCGATCTCGCGCCCGGCTTCCTCGCGTTGCCCGTGGTGCAGACGCCCCAGTCGTTGAAAACGTTTTTGCGCGAGGCGCCGGCGAGCTTCATCGTCAAGTACCGCGATCCGGGCTCCGTGGCCGCGAGAGTGCGCCGCGCCTTGCGCGGCTGGCCCGCGGCCGAGTGGCCGGGCTCGCAGGTGTTGGCAGAAAAGCTCGGTATGGCGGAGGCCACGCTGCGGCGCCGCCTGAGCCGTGAAGGCTATACCTACCAGTCGATCAAGGATGCGCTGCGCCGAGACATGGCGATTGCCGCGTTGCAAGCCGGCCAGATGACGATCGCCGATATCGCCGCCGCGATCGGTTTTGCCGAGCCGAGCGCCTTCCACCGTGCGTTCAGGAAATGGACCGGCGCACGCCCCACCGACTATCGCGCCAAAAGCGACACGGACGCGTGAGGCTGCCAGGCCCGCGTCCGATCCACCGCCGTTTCGCACCAATCAGCCGATTCGGGGCATCGCTGCGCGCCTTCGCGCGCCGGGCATGCGCATTGCCGCGTTGCTTGACCTAGAATCCTCAGACAAGAGCCTGCTGTGCCGTTCGGCACAGCGATTGCAGCTTTTCGGGGAGCACGACGGCGCGCGCCGCGGATCGGCACCGTGCTGCGTGCCAGCGAGAGGCGAGGTGAATGGATATGCCCGAGTCCGTCGAACGGTTGAGCAAGACAGCATCGAGCTGGTTCGGTATGGGTGTGCCGCTCGTGGGCGTGTGGATGCTCGTCACCGCCGTGATCGGTGCGCTCGGGACCATGAGTCTCTACGAAAGTGAAGCGACGGTTCGGCAGACTGCCGAGGTCTACACAAGCCTGGAGCGGTTACTTGCGCTCGTTCGAGATGCGGAGACGGGGCAGCGTGGGTTCGTCATCACGGGCCGCGAAGAGTATCTCCAACCCTACAACGAGGCGGCACCGCAAGTCGAGTCGCGTCTGAACGCGCTGGCGCCGGCTTTCAACAGCGATCCGGCACAGGCCGCGCGACTCGATCGGTTGCATCAGATGCTCGCGGCGAAGATGACGGAACTGGCCAAGGTAATTGCCTTGCGCCGTACCGCCGGCTTCGACGCCGCGCGCGCCGTCGTCGAGAACGACACAGGCAAGGCCTTCATGGACGATGCGCGCAGGCTCGTTGCGCAAATGGAGGGCGCTGTTTCTCAACGCCTCGTCGCCGAGCAGGTGCGTGCACGCCGCGTCCGGGACATGGCCATCGGGGCGACCCTCGCTGCCGGCGTGCTGACCTTCGTCGTCTGTATCGGGTTCGGCTTGTTGGCGCGTCGCTTGCTGCGCGTCGAGGCGAAAGCGGCCGATACCCTGTCGGACCAAAAGGCGTTGCTCGAGGTCACGCTGGCGAGCATCGGCGATGCCGTGATCACGACGGACGTGCACGCCAATATTCGCTTCTTCAACCGCGTCGCGGCCTCGCTTACCGGCTTCGATGCGCAAGTGGCGATCGGCCAGCCGGTGGATGAGGTCGTGATGCTTCATCGTGCCTTGGACCGTACCGTCCCGGAGAACCCTGGCCGGCTTGCCATGCGGCAGCGGCGCACCGTCGAGCAGGCGGACAATCTCCTGCTGTTGCGGCGCGACGGCTCCGAGACGCATGTCGAAGCGAACGGTGCGCCGACGTTCGATTCGCACGGCAATCTTGTCGGCTCGGTGCTCGTGCTGCGCGACGTTTCCGAGCGCACGCGTGCCGAAGCGCGGTTCAGACTCGCGGTCGAAGCCGCACCGAACGCGATGATCATGGTCGATAAGGAAGGCCATATGGCGCTCGTCAACTCCACGACGGAGCAGCTGTTCGGCTATACGCGCAGCGAGCTGGTCGGCCGATCGATCGATATGCTCGTGCCGCAGCGGTATCGCAATCACGGCGAATATCGCCAAGCCTTCGCCCGCAAGCCTGCCGTGCGCTCGATGGGCTCTGGGCGCGACCTGTACGGGTTGCGGCGCGACGGTACCGAGTTTCCGGTCGAGGTCGGTCTCAATCCAATCGAATCGCCCGAGGGCGCGTTCATTCTGTGCGCCGTGGCCGACATCACCGAGCGCAAGCGCGCCGAACAGGCGCTGCGCGAGCGCACCGAAGAGCTCGCGCGTTCGAACCGCGACCTCGAGCAGTTCGCCTATGTCGCGTCGCACGATCTGCAGGAGCCGTTGCGCGCGGTGGCCGGCCCGTTGCAATTGCTGCAGCGCCGGTACACAGGACAGCTCGACGCGCGCGCGGACGAGTTCATCGGGCATGCCGTGGACGGCGCGACACGGATGCAGTCGCTGATCGACGATCTGCTCAGCTACTCGCGCGTCGGCCGGCTCGAAGACCCGAAGCAGCGCGTGGAGACGGAGCTCGTGTTCAGCCAGGCACTGCGCAACCTGTCCGTCCTGATCGGCGACTCGCAGGCCGAGGTGACGCACGATGCGCTGCCGCCCGTGCTCGGCATTCCGACGCAATTGACGCTGCTGTTCCAGAACCTGATCGGCAATGCCCTGAAGTTCCGAGCGAAGGACAGGCGGCCGTCGATTCATATCGGTGCGGAGCCGCTCGACGGGCACTGGGAATTCAGCATCAAGGACAACGGAATCGGGATCGACCCGCAGTACTTCGATCGGATCTTCGTCATTTTTCAGCGGCTGCACACACGGCGCGAATATCCGGGTACGGGGCTCGGGCTCGCACTCGTCAAGCGCATCGTCGAGCATCACGGCGGTCGAATCTGGGTCGAGTCGACGGTCGGCGAAGGCACCACGTTCTTCTTCACGCTGGCTCGTGCGCCGCAGGAACCGGGCGCTTAGGAGAGAAGCATGCTGCACGATCCAACCGGCAATCTGATTCACATTCTGCTCGTCGAAGACAGCCCGACCGACGTCATGCTCACGCGCGAGGCGATGGACCAGTACAAGCTCGCGAATCCGCTGGACATCGTCGAAGACGGGATCGAGGCGATGGAGTACCTGCGCCAGGAGGGCCGCTTCAAAGATGCGCCGCGCCCGGGCCTCGTGATCCTCGACCTCAACTTGCCGCGCAAGAACGGTCGCGAGGTGCTCTATGAAATGAAAAACGACCCGCATTTGCGCAACATTCCCGTTGTCGTGCTGACGACTTCGAAGTCCGAGGAGGACGTGATCAAGTCGTACTGCCTGCATGCGAATTGCTATATCACCAAACCCGTCGACTTCGCCCGGTTCATCGACGTCGTGCGCATGATCAACGACTTCTGGTTTGGCGTGGTCACGCTACCGCCCGTGCAATCTTGAGCTCGCCACCAATCATCGAAGTCCTGCTCGTCGAGGACAGCCCGACAGACGCCCTCATCATCGAGGGTGCACTCGCTGATATCGCCGAGTTCGGATGCCGCCTGACGCACGCGGAATTGCTTGCCGACGCTCTGCGGCACGCAGAGGTGCAGCGCTTCGACGTCGTGCTGCTCGACCTCGGTTTGCCCGATGCGCAGGGCGTCGATACGTTTCGCACCTTCCGGCAATACGCGCTCGACATGCCGGTTATCGTGCTCACGGGGCTCAGCGACAGCGCCGTAGGCGTGACCGCGATTCAGGAGGGTGCGCAGGATTACATGGAGAAGCGCGAGATCGAGCCGCGTTCGCTCGCTCGCATCTTGCGGTACGCGATCGAACGACACCGGGTCATGGCCGCGCTGGCCGCAAGCGAAGAGCGCTTTCAACTGGCCGTGAGCGGTGCCAGTGCCGGGCTATGGGATTTGAACGTGCGCACGGGCGAGATGTATATGGCGTCGCACTTCCGCGAAATCGTCGGCTATGGGGAGGCCGAGCTGCCCGGTCAGCAGCGCGCCTACCAGGCGCTCATGCACCCGGACGACCTGCCGCGCGTGCAGCGGAGCCTGAAAGCCCATATCGAGCATCATGCGCCGTTCGACGTCGAGTACCGTATTCGGCAGAAATCGGGCGAGTACCGCTGGATTCAGTCGCGGGGCCAGGCGCTGTGGGACCCGACGGGGGAGCCGTATCGGATGGTCGGCTGGATCATGGATGTCACCGACCGCAAGCGCGATCTCGAAGCGCTGCGCGCGTCGCGCGAGGAGTTGCAGCGGCTGTCCACCTACATCGAACACGTGCGCGAAGAAGAAAAGACGCGTATCGCCCGAGAGCTGCACGACGACCTCGGGCAATTGCTGACAGCCTTGAAGATCGACATGGCCCGCTTCGAGCAGCAGCTCGGTTCGGCCAAAGTGCCGCCGCTCGACGACGGGCTGCGCAAGATCGATTCGCTGATCGCCCAGCTTGTCGCTTCGGTCAGGCGCATCGCAACGGACTTGCGGCCCGTCATGCTCGACGATCTGGGGCCGGTGCCCGCGCTCGAATGGTTCATCGAGGAGTTCACGGCCCGACACGGGATCGCGGTCAAGACCCGGCTCGACATGGAAGAGGTCGCATTCAACCGCGACAGCGGGACCGAAGTTTTCCGCATGGTTCAAGAGGCGCTGACGAACATCGCGCGGCACTCGGGGGCCAGCGAGGCGCAGGTCGAAATCACGCGTGAGGCGCCGCATTGCGTCGTGCGGGTTGCCGATAACGGGCGCGGCGCGCCCGCCGGTGCGCGCGTGAGCCGTAAGTCCTTCGGGCTGCTCGGCATGCGCGAGCGGGCTGCGCGTCTGGGCGGGGAGCTGCACGTCGATACCGCGCCCGGCCGCGGGTTCGCCCTCACGATCACCTTGCCGCTCGCCATCGTCGAAGCGCCCGAAGCGGATATCCACGCCACGGAAGCCGGGCCGCGGGGTTCGGGGCGCTGAGCTGACTGCATCGGCGCGCGGGCGCGAGTAGGATCTGCCTTCGCGGCTCGGCGCGGCAGACACGACTATGGTGCGAAGAATTGGGGTCGGGCACGCGTCTTGCTCTGGCACACCGACCGGCGCGGCCGGACGTCGGGGCCCATGCGTCTGAAACGAGTGGACGCCCAGTGAGGTCTCACGCCGACGCCGTACAGTCATTGCGCCAAACAACAGAACCGATGGAGGAATCGATCCGTGGCGACCTATAAGGAATTGCTGGCAAAGAAGCAAGAGCTGGATGCGGAAATCGAACAGGCCCGGCAGGCCGAGGCCGATCATGCGCTGGCAACCATTCGAGAAACGATAGCCGCGTTCGGCTTCACACCCGACGATATTTTCGGCGGCCGGCGCAAGTCGCGCGGCGCGCAGGCGGCACCGCGGTTTCGAAACACTGAGACCGGGGAGACGTGGGGCGGCCGGGGGCCGCGCCCCCGCTGGCTGAAAGGCAAGGACCCCGAGCAGTTCCGCGTGCGGGATTAACGGAACCAACGGGACCCATGGGGCGGCGGGGCCGACGGGTTCGCCGCGGGGCCCGCCACTCCGGCGCAACGCGACGAGCGCCGCCGGACCCCGCCGGAACTACTGACGCCGCGTAAAAGCTGACGGTACAATCGATGTCATTTTTACGCGGTGGCGCTTTCCCTTTTGACGCGCCGAGCGAAACCATAACAAGCATTTCGGCGCAGTCATGTCTTCATCCAGGATCCTGCTAGTCGAGGACGACCAACGGCTTTCGGCACTTGTCGCCGGCTATCTGCGCAAGCACGGCTATGAAGTGCAAACCGTGCTGCACGGCGACGAGGCGCTCGATGCGATCGTATCGGGCGCGCCGGATCTCGTCATTCTCGACATCAATCTGCCGGGCAAGGACGGTTTCCAGATCTGCCGCGAGGCGCGCGAGCGCTTCGACGGGGTGATCATCATGGTCACGGCGCGCGACGACCAATTCGATGAGGTACTGGGGCTCGAATTCGGTGCCGACGACTACGTGCACAAACCCGTCGAGCCGCGCGTGCTGCTTGCGCGCGTAAAAGCGCAGTTGCGCCGCCTGCCCGCACGTGCGGCCGAGCCGCTTGCCGAGCCGGAGCGCCTGTCGTTCGGCAAGTTCATCATCAACCGCGCCTCGCGAACGGTCACGCTGCCCGACGGCACGGCGCCCGAGCTGACTTCAGCCGAGTTCGATCTGCTTTGGGCCCTGGTGCGCAACGCCGGACAGGTGGCAAGCCGCGACGACCTGCTGCGCGAGCTGCGCGGCATCGGCTTCGACGGCATCGATCGCACGATCGACGGATGCATTTCGAAGCTGCGGCGCAAGCTGAACGACGATGCGGCCAATCCGCAGCGGATCAAGACCGTGCGCGGCAAGGGCTACCAGTTCAGCAAGAGCGCATGGGAGTGACCGTGCCGCCGCGCGGCCCCGCCAATGGGCAGCGGCTCTCGTTCGAGCGCTATTGCAAGTGGCGCTGGCTCCGTTTTCGCCGCACCTGGACGGACACGCGCGCCGACCGCGTGCCGAGCTGGTCCAAGCTCTATCTCCGTGCGTATCTGAACGTGCTCGCACTCGTCGGGTGCTTGCTCGCCGCCGTCTTCGCATTACTGGCGGCGATGGCCGGCCGTGCTGCGCTTTGGCACGTGCTCGGCGTGGGCGAGGGCAGCGCGACGGGGCGCATCGCCGTGCTGGCTGCGGTCGTGCTGGCGTTGCCGGCGCTGGCCACCTACCGCTGGATGCGCCCGATCTGGCTCGATCTCGTGATGGTGCGCGAGCGCGCGATCGACTTCACAGGCGGACGGTTCAATACGCGCGCGCGCGAGTCGCTGTCCGTCATCATCGGCCCGCTTGCGCGCACGCTCAATGCGCTGGCGGCGCGCATGGAGCGGCTGATCTCCGCACAACGCGATCTGACGAACGGGATCTCGCACGAGCTGCGCACACCGCTCGCGCGGACGCGCTTCGCGTTGGAAATGCTGCGGGATCCGGCTTCGGACGAGGAGTTCGAGAGCGCGCTTGAAAGTATCGGTCAGGACGTGACGGAGCTCGACGAGCTGATCGACATGAGCCTCACCTACGCGCGGCTCGAATACAGTTCGCTCCAATCGAACCTGGAGTCCACGCCGCTCAATGCGTGGCTCGAGGCACAGATCCGCGATTCGGCCGTGCTTTATGCGGACAAGCGCGTGAGCGTCGAGATCGAAACCGACGACCAGATCCGCGTCACGATGGACAAGCGGCTCATGTCGTATGCGTTGCGTAATCTGTTGCGCAACGCGGGCAAGTACGCGCGCGAGCAGGTCGCGATTACGCTCGCGATTCGTCACGGTAACGTCGTGCTGGCGGTCGAGGACGACGGCAACGGTGTGGCGAGCGGCGAGCGTGAACGCATCTTCGAAGCGTTTGTCCGGCTCGATCGCAATACGGTTGGCTACGGCCTCGGGCTTGCGATCACCCGCCAGGTGCTGCGTGCCCACAACGGACGGATCGTCGCGACCGATCCCCAGCGGCTTGCCGGCGCGCGTTTCGAAGTGAGCTGGCCGGCCGGCGGCCGTTGATCAGCGCAAGTCGGGACCGGTGTTGCTGCCATCGGCGTACTGCAGCGCGCAGCCCGGTACAAGGGCCAGCAGCTTATCGCGCAGGACATGGAACGTGTAGGGCTTCGCCACGTAGTCGGCCGCACCGGCCGTGAGGCTCGCGAGGACGACTTCCCGTTGGCGGTGCCCGGTCAGCATGACTACCGGTATCGGCGCGAGCGTCGGAATCGACTTGATCCAGCGCATCAGATCTACGCCGTTGTAGTCGGGCAGGTCGACGTCCATCAAAATCAGATCGGGCCGCCGGTTCCAGAGGCAGTCGAGCGCTTCCCGGCCGGTGGCCGCGCAAGTCAGGTCGACGTCGAGACCGCTCAGATACTGAGCGATCAGCACGCGTTGAAACGGATCGTCGTCCACCGCAAGCACGGAGCGGCGCGCGCCGTTGCCGCGTGCGCGCAGCCCTTGGGCCAGCGCCTCGACCGCCGTACCGCGCGCGCCGACCACATTGTCGAGGGTGTCGACATGCGGCGCCCGATCCGCGCCAACGTTGGCAGCGAATGCCTGCAATGCGGCCAGGATATCGCCGGTGGGTGCGCCGGGCGCGCTCACCGGCGGGTCGTGCGACGGCACGTTGACGGCGGCAGGTGCGGCAACCGTTTTCGTGATGGTCTGCGTGATCGTGTATGTGACCGTGACAGTCGCTGGGCTCGGTCCCGTTGTTGCGAGCAGGCGTGGGCTGGCGCCTGCCGGATCGCGCATCGTGAATCGTTTTGCTGTCATTCGTGGGGCCGCTCCTATGCACGCCGGCTATGAAGCCGTGGTACTGGGTTGCCGTGCGGCGCCACGCACGCGGTCGATTGCAGCGCCGTAAGCGATGTCGAATTCTGCAGCCAGCGCGTCGTACGGCGCGTGCTGCTCGCCGGCAAGCGACTCGATCCGCTCGCACAACGCGCCGAGCAATAGCGCACCGACCGCACGCGACGACGACTTGAGCTTGTGCGCAAGCGCCTGTGCCGACTGGCCATCGCCCCGACGAAGCGCCGCGGTCAGCTGCGCCGCCAGCGGCGCGGCGCACACGAGGTATTCGCTCAACAGGCTCTGCACCGCATCCGGGTCCTCGCCGAGGATCGCGCGCAGCACATCGAGGTCGAGGATGGGCGGCTCCGGTGCAACGGGCGGCGGCATGCCGTCGGGTTGTGTCTGCGTCCGTCCGGCATTCGCGCACCAATGCGCGAGTGCGCGTTCCAGCTCGCTGAGCTGCAAGGGCTTCGTCAAATATTCGTCGATGCCGAAGGCCTTCGCGCGCATCGCCTCGCCGCGAATGGCGTTCGCCGTCAGCGCGACGATCGGCATACGCGCGCGCGCTTGCTCGGCCTCCGCGGCACGGATGGCCTGCGCGAGTGCGTAACCGTCGCGCTTCGGCATATGCAGATCGGTCAGCAGCAGCGTGTAGCGGCCGGCGGCGCGCCACATGGCGAGTGCCGCTTCGCCGTCGCAGGCGATATCGGCTGCATAGCCGAGCATCTCGAGTTGGCGTTGAATCACCTTGCGATTCACCGCGTCGTCTTCGGCCACGAGGATCGTCACGGTGCCGTCGAGGGGCGGGGAATCGTCTCGGCTCGGCGCGGCAGCGGCCGGGCAGCCCGGGCTCGGCTCGAGCGGATCGATGGCGGGTATCAAGGGCAACTGCACAACGAACGTCGAGCCGCGGCCCGGTTCGCTCGTGACGGAAAGCTCGCCGTTCATTAACGCGACGAGCCGGCGGCAAATCGCGAGGCCGAGGCCGGTACCGCCGAAGCGGCGCGTCGTCGAAGCTTCAGCCTGAATGAACGGTCGGAACAGCTTGGCAAGCGTGTCGGGCGTCATCCCGATTCCGTTGTCGGCGATCTCGAAGCGCACCGTGGGTGCCGCATGCGTGCCGGCCGTGAGCGCGCGCAACTGCACGTGCCCCTCGGTCCCGGGCCGTCCGCTCGAGAACTTGACCGCATTGCCGAGCAGGTTGTAGAGGACCTGCCGCAGCCGCGTGTCGTCGGCGCTGATCCATGGGGGCATCTCCGGTGCTACCTGCGCGTGCAATCGCACGCCGCGCGCGTCGGCAACCGGTGCGAGCGATGCGGCCACGCCCTGCACGATCGCTTCGATGGACACGGGGGCGCAGTCGATCTCGAGTTTGCCGGCCTCGATCTTCGAGAAGTCGAGGATATCGTCGATGATCCGCAACAGCGCACCGGCGCTGTCGCGAATCGTATCGACCATCTCCTGCTGATCGGGCAGCAACGGCGAGCGTGCAAGCACATCGCTCATGCCCAGCACGCCGTTCATCGGGGTCCGGATTTCGTGGCTCATCGTAGCGAGAAAGGCGCTCTTCGCGCGCGAAGCCGCCTCGGCGTCAGCGCGCGCCTGCTCCAGCAGCCCGGACTTTGCCACCTCGCGTTGCGTCGACTCCGCCAGGCTCGCAAGGAGCCGCTTCGAGCGGCGCTCGGCGAGGACGATCAGCGTTGTCATCAGGAGCGCGGCGCCGAGCAGCAGCACGCTGCGCATGCGCCACGGCGCCAGGTAGTCGTTCGCCGCATACCCGACCGCGACCGCAAGCGGGTATTGCTCGAGCGTCCGATAGCTGACGGTCAGTGTGCCGCCGCCCGTGGCTGACTCCATGCGCAACGCGCCCGTCCCCGCATGCGCGAGCGCACGGCGAAGCGCGTCGCCGGGCGGCAGCATCGCGCCGACCGGCCGGCCGCCGCCGGAGCGCAGCGCACGGACGATGAAGTCATGCGTGCCGACCACCGTGACGACCCCCTGTTTGCCAAGCTTCAACCCGTCGTAGATTTCAGTCAGGCGCTTAGGGTCGACCGATACGACGACGACGCCGAGGAAGCGGCCGTCCAGCCCGTTGATGCGTTGCGAGAGCTGAAGCGATGTGACACCGCTTGCGCGCCCACGCACAGGCTTGCCGACCATCAGTGCTGTGCTCGGGTTCCTCAAATGGATACGGAAATGTTCACGATCGGACAGGTTGACGGGGGTGAAGCCCGGCGTCGTCGACGCACGCAGGTAACCTTGCGAATCGATGACGGCGACTTGCACGAACATATCGAGCTTGAAGAGTCCCGCGCTCACGTAGTACGCGAGCGGGAGCGAGACGCCCTGGTCCTGCACGCGATAGGCGACGAGCGCGGCGACTTGTTCGGCCTCGTGCATCACACCGACCGTGTGTGCGGCGAGCGCGTCGGCCAGCGTGTTCGCCCCGAGGGCCGCGGTCCGCATTCGCGTCCCAGAGCGTCAACGTGCCGAGCGCACACCATAGCGCGACGATCAATACGAACGTTTGGACGCGAAAGCCCCGCAATCCGCGCAATACCGCCTTCGCACGATCGTGCGGCGGCGGGGCGTCTGGCGGGGAGGCGGGAGCAATCACGACAACGGGCGGCATACAAAAATACGACGAAAATGACCGGTTCGCCTTCAGCCGGCGAAGCGGGCGCGACAGGCACCGCGGTACAAGCACTGCGTTACCTGATTGTTCAGACGTATTTCTACCGATTCACTCTGCGCACGCGTTGATATTCGTCAATGAACGCGACAAGGCGGCTGGGCAGTCGGGGCATCGCGTACGACCGTAAGCCGGTTGATATCTGCCTCGTGGATTCGTTTTCTCGGCCCGTGATAACGCTTTCAACCAATTGCGCCAACACATCGACGTTTTCGGCCTCGCCGTTGCTGCAAATCGAGCAAATATGTTTCGATGCAACAAAGAGAAGCTTAACGAGCAAAAGCGCGGCCAGGGAATCGGACGAATACCGCCGGAGCGGCGGTCGAAACGCGTAGCGGACACATGGGTCGCTCGCGTGCACCGTCGCGCCGCCTCGTTCGAGCTTCGCGCCATTCCAACCGGTTCCACACGCGGAGCGAAGACCAATGAGCACGCAAGCCGAGACGGGCGGCCGGCCTCCAGAGCGCTCAGCCGCAGCAAGCAGGCCGGGCGGGCACGATCGCGGTGCCGCCGATCTGCGGGCGAGCCGCAGCATGGACACGTTGACGCTGTGCGGCGATGCGCGCGCGCCGCTCGCGTGTGCGGTCGCCGTGCCCGGCGCTGCGGTCGTGGCGCCCGCGAACGCAGCCGGCGGGGCAGCGACCGGCACGGCATTGAGGCGCCAGGTCGCCAGCGGCCGCAGCCTATTGCGCCGCGTCGTGCGCAAAGTGCTGCACAAGGCGAAGTACTGGCTGCCCGATTATCCGTTCCTGATGCTGGCACATTACAGGCGCGTGGGGCGCTTCCCGAACCTACGCAACCCCGTCACCTACAACGATTACATCCTGCTGCGGTGCCTGCACCCGGACCCGCTCTGGACGACGCTCGCCGACAAGCTGGCCGTACGCGAATTCGTCAAGGCGCGCGTCGGCGATGCGCATCTCGTCCCGCTCTTTGCGGCGCCGGAGGTGTTCACGCGGGAGGTCTTCGACGCGTTGCCGACGCAGTTCGTCATGAAGGCGAACCATGGCTGCGCATTCGTCGAGATCGTTCGGGACAAATCGCAGACCTCGTTCGAAGCCCTCGATCGGCTGGCCCAAAAATGGCTGGCTGTCGACTATTCGCGTGAATCGCGAGAGCGCCATTACAAGGCGATCAAGCCGCGCCTCTATTTCGAGAAGCTGTTGCTCGACAGCGAAGGCAACATTCCGGCCGACATCAAGATGAACATGTTCGGCCGCGGGCCGGACGGTCCGATCATCTACACGGGCATCGTCTCGAATCGCTTCAGCGACCCGCATGGCGACGTGTTCGACGCCAATTGGAATCGGGTCGATCTTACGCTCGGCGACTTCGCGCGCACCGAGGCGGACGTGGCACCGCCCGAGAACTGGTCCGAGATTGTCGCATTCGCGTCGCGGCTTGCCGACGGGCTCGGCTATGTCCGCGTCGACGTCTATCTGGTCGATGGGCACATCTACTTTGGAGAGCTGACTTTCACGCCGGGTGCAGGCGTCTTTCCGTTCTACCCCGATCGCATCGACTACGAATGGGGTGCATTGATGCGGCAGATGTCTTCGCCGCCGTTTCCTGGCGCTGCGTCTGTGCACCGGTTGGCGCGCTGACGAATCCGGCTGTCTTTTTCGATAATAAAGGTGATGGCAATGTTCGACCGGGGCGAAGTGGATCCACTGAACTCAATCGCGCAACGCGTGATTGGGGAAATCGAGCGGTCTTTATGCTTGTCGACGGATGTCGCATTCGTCGCGGACGCCGAGTTGCGGACAACCTACGAGGCGGGTCTGCGATGGATGAAGCAATTCATCATGCGTCCGCACCCGAACCTCGGGCGCAAAGGGGCGGTGTGCCCATTTGCGGCACCGGCTCACGACGAGCGGGTCATGTACTTCGCCGCGCTCAATTCAGCCGGTATAACGTTTGACGCTTTCATCCAGATCATGTTGCGTCTGCCGGCCGTGTTTCAGCGTCTCGCTACACGGATCGAGGGCCGTACCGATTTGCTGTCGCTCTGTATTTTTCCGCGCGACCTGCACGCGGACGAATACTACAAGTTCATCGACTGCGCGCATGGCATGCTCAAGCCGTTCTACATGAACACGGGGCTCATGATCGGCGAGTTTCACCCGCTGAGCGCCGTGCGCGGCGCGCATTCGGACACGATTCTGCCGATGCGCTCGGACGTCCCGATGTTCGTCGTGAGAGCCATGGCATCGCACGACATTCTGTTCATCGATCGCGACGGCGCATCGCCGACGCAACGCATCCACGAGGTGGAATGCTATCTGCGCTTCGTCGGCCCGCAACTGCCGCCGAGCGAAGCGGCGCGGCTGCAACAACGCCTCGAATTGCTCAAGGCGCAACTGCTGTTGACGGACCCCGGCCTCGTCGAACGACGCGGCGCCGTGTCCGCGAGTTGAGCGAGCCCGTCGTCATGGCGGGATGTTGTCGGTTCAGTATGTGTGCCCGAGCTGGAAATAGATGTTGCGTCGGCCACCGGGTGCGAACGCCACGCCGAGATACAGCGGTCCGAACGAACTCGTCACGCTCGAAAACAGCGTGACGCTGCGCTTCAAGGGTCCGCTCGCGAAGCGGTCGCCTTGCTGCCAGACGTTCCCCGCTTCGATGCTGATGCCGGCATAGAGTCCCTCCAACGGCGCCCTGTCGAAGTGCATGAGCCGGTTCAAATAGGTGATCTGTGCATAGAGCATCGAATTGCCCGCCAGCTGGTCGGCCGCATAGGCCGATAAATGCTGGAAGCCGCCGAGCGTGAAACCGAGCGGGTTCGCCTGATTCTGGCCGGCAATATCGCCACCCGCTTCGACGCTGGCATTGAAACTATGGCGTCCGAAGCTTTTTGCGACGATCGCCTTGCCGTAGAGCTCCGTGAATGCGTTGCTCTGGCCGAACAACGAATGTTCGGCGCGGATTTCGGCGAAGTACCCGGTACGCGGAAAGAGCGGGTCGTCGAGCTGATCGACGACGAGCTTTGCGCGCGTGCTGACTTCGTGCCCGTAGAAGTTCGGGAAGAGCTGGGTGCCGTCGTCGAGCGGAAGATTGTAGACAGGCGATGCGTACGCGTGGGCATACGCGACACCGATCCGAAAATCCCCGAGCCGCGCGAGCGGCACACCGAAGTCGAGCCCGGCGCGCTCGGTCTGCAGGTGGTATTGCGTGAGCCGCACGCCGGTGTCCGAGTCATAGAGGTTCGCGAAGCGGCGCTGAAACTCCGCGTACGGCGCGATGTAGTAGCCGAGCGAGTTCGAGAGCGGCTGGCGCAATTCGGTGCGCAAGCTGATGAGGTCGCTGCCGAGCGTGCCGTCGGCCCGGAACTCGAGCCCTGACGGCGTAAGCCAGGGGCGGCGGTAACCGAGGTTCAACCGGAAGCCGCCTTCGTCCTGCGAACTGCTCGACATGCCGAGGCCGAACAGCAAGAAGTTGGGACCCCACGATTTTTCGCGCGCATCGATCACGAGCCGGTGCGTGTCGCCGTCGTCGATCAGTTGCTGCGAGACGGTCTCGAAATCGCCCGAGGTCGCGAGCGCCTGCAAGTCGCGGTTCACGGCGCCCGGGTCGTACACGTCGCCTGCGTGCACGTGCAGGTAGCGTTGCACGCGTTCGGGCGGCACGTTGCCGTGGGTGCGCACGTCGACCGCCGAAATACGCACGGGTACCGGCGCGGGCCGGGCATGTGCCGCGCGATACGCCGCGTATTGCTCGGGCGTGAGCGCATAGCGGCGCAGCTGCGGCAGCGCAGCGCGCGCCGCGGCGGCACCGGCTTCGATTGCGTTGCGTGCATTGGCGAAGTCGGCAAAGCCGAGACCGTCGAGCGCCGGCTCGATCAGCACATCGCCCGCGCCGAGCTGCTGCCGCTGCCGCGCGACGTTCTGATGGATGAGGATGCCGAGCATCTGCTGCATCACGTCTGCCGGCGAAGAAAGCACGTCGAGCGGCCGCAGCGGCGAGCTGATATTGACGGCAATCAGCACGTCGGCGCCCATCCGGTGGGCAACATCGGTCGGCAAGTTGTTGACGAGCCCGCCGTCGACGAGCGTCACGCCGTCGACTTCCGCGGGGGCGAACAGTCCGGGCATCGCGACGCTCGCGCGAATCGCCCGCGGCAGCGAGCCGTGGTCGAGCACGACCTCGTCGCCGGTACGCAAGTTCGTCGCAACGGCGCGAAACGGGATCGGCAGTGCGTCGAACGCACCGTTGCCCGGCACGGCGGCCGCCGTCCATTCCTGCAAGAGCGCTTGCAGCCGGTTGCCTTGCACGAGACCCGCAGGCAGCTTTACGCCGTCCGCGCCGAACCCGAGGCTGCCCACGTAGAGCCTCGAATCCTCGCGCTGCGATTGCGGCAGTTCGGCGCGCGATGCCACATCGAAGGCGATATCGGTCAGGTTCACGTGCTCCAGGCGTTGAACCATGTCGGACGCTTCCATGCCGCTCGCGAAGAGGCCCCCGACGACGGCGCCCATGCTCGTCGCAGCGACGCAATCGATGGGGATCCGGTTCGCTTCGAGCACCTGAAGGACGCCGAGATGAGCGTAGCCGCGTGCGCCGCCGCCGGACAGCACGAGCCCGATCGCCGGCCGGCCGCCGGCGCCGCCACCAGTGGCATCCGCGCGCGCGTGGCACGCGTCGGCACCGCGCGCGGTACCGGGCGCGCTAGCG
>CBJMQH010000003.1:0-36343 GCA_966431825.1 uncultured Trinickia sp. | reverse complement strand
GTCGAGCGTTCGAGCCGCGCGCCGCTCGAAGCCGCCGCGATCCAGGCGTCGGTGCTTGCCACCGCTGCGAACCGCGATTGAAAGACTACGCTGAAAACGCGGTGAATTTCTTCGGCGCTCGCATGGCCGGCCGCGTTTTCATAGGGCACGCTGCCCGTCGCATCGACCAGAAACTCGACGTCGAAGCCCGCGTGTACCGCATGGAAGATCGTCGACGCATCGCAGTTGTGCGTCATGTATCCGACCACCGTCAGCGTATCGATCCCATGCTCGCGCAACCATGCCTCGAGATCGGTACCGGCGAACGCGCTCGGCAGCGACTTCTCGACATAGTGATCGCGCGGCCGCGAGGCCACGATGGGGTGCAGCTCGGCGAGCGCCGAGCCGCGCGCGAACAGCGGCGAGGTCGGGGCCGAGAAGTTCTGCACGACGATGACCGGCACGCCGGCCGCACGGGCTGCGTCCATGGCACGCCCGATATTCGGCAACGATGTGTCGACGCTCGGGTATTCGATCGGCAGGTCGCCGCTCACGTATTCGTTCTGGACATCGATGACAACGAGGGCGCGGCGCGGTGCATTCGACATGATGAGGCTCCTGGTTCGTTGGACTTCGTGCGTTACGCCCCGCTTGCGCCTGCATCGGCGCTTGCTGGCGCCGCGCCGGTGAGGGCGTCACTGCGCGACACAGCATGGGGCGACGAATGCATTTTTCTCTTTTGGGACCCGGCGCGACAGTGGCCCGATTGCCATTAAGCGATAGAATCGGGCCAACACCCTGACCGAACGATCGAGGAGAGCCTCATGACGCAGTCCGCCCGGCTCGCGCCGGCGTCCGACGCCGGCACGTCACCGCCCGCCCCTCACGCCGCCGCTGTCGTTGCCGTCGTTGCATTCGACGGCATCAGTCCGTTTCATTTGTCGGTGCCTTGCATCGTCTTTGGGGAAGACTACACCGCCGGGGGGGTGCCGCGGTTCGACGTGCGCGTCTGTGCGGCCGGCGCAGAGGGCGGCCGGGCGCTCGCCACGAAAGCCGGCTTCGGCATCACGGCCGCACATGGCCTGGATGCGATCGCGGCCGCCGATATCGTCATCGTGCCGAGCTGGCACGACGGCTATGCCGAGCCGCCCGCGGCGCTCCTTGCGGCCCTCGCTCAGGCCCACCGGCGCGGCGCGCAGCTCGTCGGGCTCTGTCTCGGCGCCTTCCTGCTGGCCGAGGCCGGCGTCCTAGACGGGCGGCCCGCCACGACGCATTGGGCGTGGACCGACGTCTTCGCGCACCGCTACCCGGCCGTGCGCGTGGACCCGGCCGTGCTCTATGTCGACGATGGAGACGTCCTGACATCGGCCGGCACTGCGGCCGGCCTCGATTGCTGTTTGCATGTCCTGCGCAAGCGCTGCGGCGCGCAAGCGGCCAACTACGTCGCGCGCCGGCTCGTCGTGCCGCCGCATCGTCAGGGCGGGCAAGCGCAGTTCGTCGAACAACCGGTGAGCGCGAACGCGCGCGACGAGCGCCTCGCCGCGCTGCTCGACTGGGTGCGCGCGCACCTGAGCGCCCCGCATTCGCTCGATACGCTCGCCGCGCGGGCGCTGATGAGCCGACGCACGTTCACGCGCCGGTTCCGACAGGCCACGGGGACGACCGTCAGCGCATGGCTCCTCGAGGCACGGCTTGCATGCGCCCAGCAGCTGCTCGAAACGACGGACCGGAGCGTGGATGCGATTGCCCAGACGGCAGGGTTCGGCTCGACGGTCTCGCTGCGCCAGCACTTCGCGAGCGCATACAAGACCTCACCGTCGGCTTATCGTCGGGCCTTCCGCGCTGCATAACAGCGCGCTGGGCCTCTCGTCAGCCGAGCCAGTGCGACGCATAGAGCAGTACGGCGACGAAGACGATGGCCGCGATCCAGGCCCAAGTCGGCATGGCCTGTTGCGAAGCCGGCCGGGCATCGAGCCCGCGGACGCCGCGGCCGGTGCCGGCGACGCCGCTGTCCGCACGCCCCGCGGCGCCCGGGATGCCGGCGTGCGCGGCAGCACGGCGAGACATGCCCGCGAGGCTGATCGGTCGCAGAAAGACGTGCTGGCGGGCCCCCTCGCGCAGGCGTGCCCGATTCGGACGCCGCCCGTGCTTCGCTTCGAGTACGGCGGAAAATTCAACGAAGAAGTCGTCGACCAATTCGTGCAGCGCATTCTCGATCTGACGCGGCGGCAATTCGGCGAGCGGCCCCGTCAGCGTGGCCCAGATCGTATAGTCGATCCGTGTCGGCATATCGCTCGTGTCGGCGGCCCTACCCGCTTCGGGCGGCGGTGCGTCGGCCGACAGCTGAACGTCGACCTGCCCGCGCAGCGAGCCTACGCCGGGCGCGCACGCCTTGAAGTTGAGCACGCGGCGCAGCGCAGCCGCCTCGCCGTGTTCGGCGCCGTAGTCGGCAAGATGCGCCCGCACGTCGTAGCGCGCCCGCAGCGGACCGAGCGGGACGATCAGCGTCAGCGCGAATTCGCCGCTCGGCAGCCGCGAAAAGGCCTCGCAGTTCTCGAGGCTCGCGCGCACGAGCGCTGTATCGCCGAGCGCGTCCCTGACCGTGGGGGGCGTAAGAGGAATGCGCAGCGCGTCGATCAGTTCCATGCGTTTGTCCGGATCGCTATCGCATCGATCGATCAGGACGTCTGATCGATCCGGTCCACACGCGAGGGATAGAACGCAATGTGGCCGCGAATTGCGCTCGCCTGTTCGAGCGGCGCCTCGTAGCTCCAGGCGGCGTTCTCGACGATCTCGCCCTCTTCCAGATGAAGGTCGAAGTACGATGCATCGCCTTTGTAAGGACAGTGCGACGTATGTTGCGAGCGCACGAACCGGCTCATGTTCACGTCCTCGCGCGGAAAGTAAAAGACGTCGGGCAGACCGGTTTCGCGGAGCGTGAGGCCGCGATGCGTGTCGGCAATCGTGATGCCGCGATGGATCACGCGCAGCCGATGGGCATTGGGCAAGACGTTGACGAGGTGAGGCACGGCAGCGTTCATAGCGATCCCTCAGCAAGGTTCGTGCATGACGGCGCGGGCGGCTCCGATCCGAGCTGCATTGGGACGGTGCGCGCAAAGAAAAAAGCCACGGGGTATGCCCGTGGCCTGATTATCGGTCAAAGACAGGCCGCTTGCGCGGCCGTGTCGTACGCTATTGCATATTCCAGTGGAAATCGGCACGCGCACCGGGCGCCTTACCCACGTCGACGCGACGGGTCTGTTCGGCGTCCTTATAACGTGCATGCACCGCGTAATGGCCCGGCGGCAGCTTCACGAGCATGTACGGGCCGCGCGAATCGGCTTTCAGCACTTCGTCGTTGTTCGCGCCGACGATCCGCACATGCACGTCGGCGAGATAGTCGGCCCCCGGACCGGTGAATCGCAGCGCGAGCGGCCACTGATGCTCGGCGCGCTTGAGCGCAGCCGACTCATCGCTGCCCACACCGCCCGAGACGTAGGCCACATCGCCTTCCCGCTGAATTTGCGGCATGCCGCCGCCGTTCGTGTTGCCGGCGCTCGTGCTATCGGTCGTGCTGCCCCCGACCGTATCGGTTGACTGCGACGCCTGCGCCCAGGCGGCACCGGCGAACCCGAGTGCGCATGCCGCGGCGGCGGCCGCGAGCGTCGCGCGTTTGCTTGGCGTTTTCATCGCATCGACTCCTTCAATAGCGAGCCAGCGCGCCCGAATGCGAGCCGCGGGCTCCGAACTTCCAGAGCACGCAATCTGCGTGCCTGGAAACAGCGCCGCGCGCTTACGCGCACCGGCTCGCACGGCAGGGAGCCGTGAGGCGTCAGCCCAGGTCGACCGGGACGAAGATCTGCGCGTTGTCGCGCTGGATCAGCAGTGCGACGCTGTTGCCCGACTTGGCAATGATCTGACGCAATTGATCGGGCGAAGTCACGGCGCGGCCGTTCACGGCAAGGATCACATCGCCCGGCTGGATGCCCGCACTGGCGGCCGGTCCGCTCGCTTGCTGCACGAGCAGCCCGTGGCTCGCCGTGCCATTGCGCTCCGTCGGCGTCAGGGCGCGAACCGTCACGCCGAGACGCCTCGGCTCGGCCGTACCTGCGCTCGCGTCCGCCACTTTCGTATCGGACAACGAAGCGAGCGTGACCGTGACCTGCTTCTTCGACTTGTCGCGCCAGACGTCGAGGGTCGCCTTGGTACCGGGCTTCATCGCGGCGATCTGCGAAGGCAGTTCTGACGAACTATTGACCGGCGCGCCGTTCACGGCCAGGATCACATCGCCGGCCTGCAGGCCGGCCTTCGCGGCCGGGCCGCCCGGATCGACGGAACTCACGAGCGCGCCGGCCGGCTTTTGCAGACCGAACGAATCGGCGAGCGTCTGGTTCACCGCCTGCACGGCAACGCCGAGCCGCCCGCGGCTCACATGGCCCGTTTTCACGAGTTCGTCTTTCACGCGTATCGCTTCGTCGATCGGAATCGCGAACGAGAGGCCCTGGAAGCCGCCCGTCTGCGAATAGATCATCGAATTGATACCGATCACCTGCCCCTGCAGGTTAAAGAGCGGGCCGCCCGAGTTGCCCGGGTTCACGGGCACATCGGTCTGAATGAACGGCGTGTAGTTCTCTTCGGGCAGCGAGCGCGCCTTCGCGCTGATGATGCCCGACGTCACGGTATTGTCGAACCCATAAGGCGAGCCGATCGCGACGACCCACTGGCCGACCTTGCTCTGGTTCGGATCGCCGATCTTCACCGTAGGCAGATTCGAGGCGTTGATCTTCAACACGGCGACATCGGACTGCTTGTCGGTGCCGACGACCTTCGCACGGAATTCGCGCTTGTCGGTGAGCTTCACCGTCACAACATTCGCGCCGTCCACGACGTGCGCATTGGTCAGTACGTACCCGTCGTTGCTGATGATGAAGCCCGAACCGAGGCTCGCGCTCGGCGCCTCTTCCTGCGCGCCGCCGCCGTCTTCGCCGCTGCCGAAGCCGGGGAACTGGCCGTAGAAGCGCTTGAAGAACTGGTAGAACGGGTCGCTCGGGTCGATCGGCAACTGCTGCGCGCCGCCGCGGCGCGCCGTGCGCTGGACGACATGCTTGGCGCTGATGTTGACGACCGCCGGACCGTACGTTTCGACGAGCCCCGAGAAGTCGGGAATGCCGGTCTTTGCCGCAGCCTCGGCCGGCATCAGCGCCGCCGCCTGTGCGGACGGGATGATCTGCGGGTCGGTATGGCGCGTGCCGGCGACATAACCAACTGAAAGCGCCGCAGCGACCGCGATCGCCACGGCACTGCGGGACAGCGTTTTTGCGTTCATGGACGAAAGCCTCCTTGCTTGATGAAACGCAGGTTAAAAGCGCTGCCTTAAAGCAAGCTTAATGCGCGAAACTCGAAAGCAGAACGTCGGCGCCGCCGGTGCGCGCTTGCGGCAGCGAGCCGGCGCACCGGAACGGCTAAAACCGCACGGTGACGAGCAGGCCGCCGAGCGGCGCGTCGCCGAGTTCGACGCGCGCCCCGTGCTGCGCGGCGACGCGGCGCACGATGGCCAGCCCGAGCCCGCTGCCGGAAACGTCGGTCCTGGCGCGCGCCGATGCGTCGCGGTAAAAGCGGTCGAAAACGCGGGCACGCTCCTCGGGCGGAATGCCGGGACCGCTGTCGGCAATGCTGACCGTCACCGCGCCGGCTTCGTCGGTGCCGAGCGCAACATCGATACGCCCGCCCGTCGGCGTGTACTTGATTGCGTTATCGAGCACGTTGCTGAACATCATGCGCAGCGAATCGGCATCGCCTTGAACGGTTGCCGCGTCCGCATCGGCATCCTCGAAGCCGAGGTCGATTCCGTGGCGCTGCGCGATGGGCGCCTGGGCCCCCACGCACTCGGCCAGCAGCGCGCGCAGGTCGACGCTTTCCTTGACGGCGCCCGCCTCCGGTTCCGCGCGTGCCAGCGCGAGCAGTTGCTCGGCAAGCCGCGTCGCGCGCGTCACGCCGGCCTGCAGATCGGTCAGCGCTTCGCGGCGCGCATCCGCATCCTGGGCACGCCCGACGAGCTGTGCCTGGATCTGGACCGCCGCGAGCGGCGTGCGCAGTTCGTGCGCCGCGTCGGCCACGAACGCGCGCTGCGTATCGAGCGCAGCGGCGAGCCGTGCGAGCAGTCCGTTCAGCGCACGCACGAGCGGCTGCACCTCCTGCGGCAGGCGGGTGTCTTGCAGCGGGTCGAGCGCCTCGGGGCGCCGCGCATCGAGCGCGCGCGTCACGCGCGCAAGCGGGGCGAGCCCGCGTCCGACGATGATCCAGACGGCGAGGCCGAGAAACGGCAGCACCACGATCAAAGGCCAGAGCGTGCGCAATGCGACGTTCGCCGCCAGGCGGTTACGCACCGAAAGCGGTTGCGCGAGTTGCACGACGTTGTCGCCGACGATGGCCCCATAGACGCGCCAGTCGCCGCGCTCGGTGCGTTCGGTCGAAAAGCCGAGCTCGGCGCGCGGCGCGAGCGGCGCGCGCGGGTGCGAGTAGTACATCAGCGCGCCCGTGCGGCTCCAGATCTGAATCACGATGCCCTCGTCGGATTCGTTATGGGCGCCGAAGATCTGCGAGAACGGCTCGGACGGCAGCGCGGCCGCGATTTCCTGCAGCTGATAGTCGAACAGCTCGTTCGCCTCGGCGAGTGCCTGGCGATAGATGAGCCACCCCGCAAGGCCGACGCCGGCGACGACGAGCGCGAGCAGCCAGATCAACAGTTGACGGCGAATGGAGCGCATTGGCTAACAGACCCTCTTGTCTTACGCTTCCTTCGCGATCATGTAGCCGAGCCCGCGTACATTGCGAATCAGGTCGGCACCGAGCTTCTTGCGCAGGGCGTGGATATAGACTTCGACGGTATTGCTGCCGATTTCTTCGCCCCAGCCGTACATCTTCTCTTCGAGCTGGCTCTTCGAGAGGACCGCGCCGGGCCGCGCGAGCAGCGCTTCGAGCAGCGCGAACTCGCGCGCCGACAGTGCCACCGGCGCGCCGTCGAGCGTCACCTGATGGGCGGCCGGATCGAGCGTGAGCGCGCCATGGCGGATCACCGATTCGCAGCGCCCTGCCTGCCGCCGGATCAGCGCACGCATGCGGGCCCCGAGCTCGTCGAGATCGAACGGCTTCACGAGGTAGTCGTCGGCGCCGGCATCGAGCCCCTTGACGCGGTCGGCCACGGCGTCGCGCGCCGTGACGATCAGAACCGGCATCGTGAGGCTGCGGCCGCGCATCGTGCGCAGCACGTCGAGCCCGTCCCGCTTGGGCAGACCGAGATCGAGCAGCACGAGGTCGTACGTTTCGGCCAGCGCGGCCGTCAGCGCGGCCTCGCCGTCCTGCACCCAATCGACGGCAAATCCCTCGCCGCGCAGCGCCTTGCGCACGCCTTCGGCAATCATCCGGTCGTCTTCGACTAGCAATATCCGCATCGTTTCCCGCGCCTTCCCGGCCGTCCTGTCGCCTGTTCGATCGAACAATGCTCGCATTGTAGCGGGGTCGGACTACCGTCACCGCGTTGTGGTTTCGTGCGTTTTCCGGCGGCAGGCGCCCTACAATGAGCGCTTTGCGCAGCACGCACGGCCAACGCCCGCTCCGCCGCGCTTTCGATCCACCGCCTCAACCGTAATGACGATCGCCCAGCTCTTGCCGTCGGTTTTGCCCATTTTCCGCCGCCCCGCGCACCGCGCCGCGCCGCCCCGTTCACGCACGCGCGCCGTCGCGCTCCTGCTCGCATGCGCAGCGCTCGCCGCCGCGTTGCCCGCACAAGCGCGCAAACCGCTGCGCCGCGCACCGCGCGTGGGCGTGACGACGGTGCTGCCCGCTCCAGTCATGCGCGCGCTCAGCCGGGCCAACGTGCCGCTGTCCTCGATGAGCGTCGTGATCGAGCGTATCGGCGATCGTACGCCGGCCGTCGCCGTCAATGCCGGGCAGCCCATGATGCCGGCCTCGACGATGAAGCTCGTCACGACTTACGCCGGGCTGTCGATGCTGGGCCCCGACTACCGCTGGCGCACGAGCGCCTACGCCGACGGCACCGTCGACCCGTCAGGGACGCTGCACGGCGACCTCTATATCCAAGGCACCGGCGACCCGAAACTCGTGCCGGAAGAACTCGTCGATCTGGTGGACCGCATCCGTCGGGCCGGCATCACGGGGATCGATGGGGCGCTCGTGCTCGAAAAGCGCTTCTTCGCCACATCGACACGCGACATGCCGGCGTTCGACGACGACGTCACTGCGCCCTACAACGTCGGCCCCGACCCGCTGCTCTACGCGTTCAAATCGCTCTCGTTCACACTCGCGCCGTCGCCCGACGGTACCGTCGCGATCGATGTCGTGCCGCCGCTCGCCCAGCTGCAAGTCGACAACACGTTGCATGCCACGCGCGGCGCATGCGTGGGCGCCGACACGGCGCTCGCGCCCAGCGTGACGCCGGCGGCGAACGGCACGCTCGATGCGCTGTTCGCCGGCGACTATCCGGTGCGCTGCGGCACGCGCACGGTCAACCTCGCCGTGCTCGATCACACGGCGTTCTTTGCAGGCGGTTTCCTGGCGCTCTGGCAACAGGCCGGCGGCACGTTCAACGGCACGACACACGAAGGGCCCGTGCCCGTGGGTGCACGCCCGATCGCAACGCATCGCGGGCCCGAGCTGGCCGACATCGTCCGCGACATCAACAAGTTCAGCAACAACGTGATGGCGCGCAACCTGTTTCTGACGATCGGTGCACTGGCGAAAGGCGCACCGGGCACGCAGCAAAAATCGGCCGATGCGATCCGCGCCTTTCTCGCCGCTCGAGGGCTGCCGATGCCCGAGCTCTCACTGATGAACGGATCGGGCCTTTCACGCGAAGAGCATATCAGCGCGCTGTCGATGGCCGATCTCCTGCAAATGGCCAACGCGAGCCCCGTCGCGCAGGCCTTCGTGGCCTCGCTGCCGATCGTGGGCGTGGACGGCACGATGCGCAACCGGCTGCGCACCGAGCCCGTCCTCGGCAATGCCCACATCAAGACGGGCACGCTGCGCGACGTCGTCGCCATCGCGGGCTACGTCGCTGCGGCCAACGGCGAAAGCTACGTGGTCGTCAGCTTCATCAACGACCCGCATGCCGGCGCGGCACGCCCCGCGCACGACGCACTGCTCGAATGGGTCTATCAGGGCATGCACTGACGCGCTTCACGCCGGTCGCATCGACGCCGCCGGTTCCGTCGCTCTCCGTCGCTCTCCGTCGCGGCCATGGCCGGCCGCCCCGCCCGGCCTGCTCCGCGCCGCCCCTTGTCGGCGGCGCGTGGCGCATGCGCGGATCGAATATTCCTTCTACGAGAAACCGGTCTGCCGCCGGGCATGAACGTGTACGCTTGACGCAGCGAGCCGGCCTTTCGTGGCGCCGGGCGCGCTGCCTTTTGCCGCACGAGCACAGCGGCGACAACGATATGAGACCGAACGGAGGAAGACGACGATGCAATTCGATGCCGAATTGCTGCTGCTCGCCATGGCCCCCGTCTTCCTCGCGTTCATCGGCTGGGAGGCGTGGCATTTTGCGCGGTCGCGCGCAGCCGGCGTCTACAGCTGGCCCGATACGCTCTGCAACGCGGCGCTGGCGCTGATGCATCAAGGCGCCGACAAGCTCGCCTGGGTGTTCGTGCTGCCCGTCTACGCGTACTGCTACGCTCACTATCGGCTTTTCAGCTGGCACACGGGCGGCGCTTCCGGCTGGCTGTCGTTCTTCGTGTTGTTCGTCGCACAGGATCTGCTCTACTACGTCTTCCACCGCGCGAGTCACCGCGTGCGCTGGCTGTGGGCGGCTCATGTCGTCCACCATTCGTCAGAGCGCCTGAACCTGTCCACCGCCTTTCGTCAAAGCCTCATGTATCCGGTCGCCGGCATGTGGGTTTTCTGGATGCCCCTTGCATTCGTCGGCTTTCCGCCGAAGCAGATCGTCGCCGTGGTCCTCATCAACCTCGGCTTTCAGTTCTTCGTGCATACGCAGGCGATCGGCCGTCTCGGCTGGCTGGAGTATGTCGTCAATACACCGTCGATCCATCGCGCGCATCACGCGCGCAACGCACGCTACATCGATCGGAATTACGCCGGCGTCCTCGTGATCTGGGATCGGCTGTTCGGCAGCTATGTCGCGGAGGATCCCGCGGATCCTCCCGAGTACGGCACGGTCGAGCCGCTGCGCAGTCATAACCCGCTCAATGCCACCTTTCACGAATGGGCATCGATGGCCCGCGATGTGACGCGCGCAGCGGGGTTCGCGAACAAGCTGCGCTGCGTCTTCGGTCCGCCCGAGTGGGCTGCGGCCTTGCACGGTGGCGATCCGCGCGCGGGCGGCGTGCGCCAGGCACACCCCCTGCTACAGGCGTCGCGCAAAGCATGACGAACAGCTAACAAGAGCAGCAGATTCAGTAAACGGCGAGCGCCGATCATTGAGGAGACGAAGTCGATGGAGAACAGCAGCAAAGCAGGAGACACCCACCGCGCGTGGATGCGCGCCGCACAGACGGCGATTGCCGCAGCCGCATTCGCCTTGCTCGCAGCATGCGGCGGCGGTGGCAGCAGCAGCGGTTCGAGCACCGCAGCCAGCGCCACCCCGCCCGGCGGCATTTCGTTAAAGACGGTCTCGTTCGGCGACAGCCTTTCCGACGTCGGCACGTACGCATTGGCAACGACGCAGTTCGCAGGCGGCCGCTTCACGACGAACCCCGGCCAGGTTTGGACGCAGGATGTGGCGAACTACTACGGCGATACGCTCACGCCGGCCGTCACGGGCGGCCTCGGCGCGCCCACGCAGTCGGCCGGCGGCCTCGGCTTCGCTCAGGGCGGCGCACGCGTCGCGCTGACGCCCGGCATCGGCGCACCGACGCTGACGGCGTTGCCGATCACGAATCAGATTCAAAACTACCTGACTCAATACGGCAGCTTCAATTCGAACCAGCTCGTGCTGATTCAAGGTGGCCCGAACGACATCTTCACGCAAGTGCAGATCGCCGCAGCCGCCGGCAACACGGGGGCCGCACTGCTGGCCGCTCAGAACGCCGTCATTACGGCGGGCGGCACGCTCGCAACGGCGATTCAGGCCGTGCTCGCCGCGGGGGCGACGAAGGTGGTGGTCGCCAATGTTCCCGACCTCGGCGGCACACCGCAGGCGCTTGCGGCCGGCACGCAGGCGCAACAGCTGCTGTCGGGCCTTTCGACCGCCTTCAATGCTGCGCTGAAGGGCCAATTGCAAACGCTCGGCATCTTCAGCAAAGTCATCTACGTCGACGTCTTCACGTGGCAGGACGCCCTTGCTGCGAACTTCACTGCAAACGGCTTCTCGGTCGGCAACACGGGTACGGGCTGCAATCTCACGCTCATGCAATCCAAAGCGACCGCTTACGCTACGGCGAACCCGTCGGTGCTCTCCGCCGGCGAGACGCCCGCCCAGTTCGGCGCGTCACTCGCATCGTCGCTGTTCTGCTCGCCGGAGATGTACACGACGACCAACGCCGATCAGACGTACATGTTCGCCGACGGCCTGCACCCGACGACGCACCTGCACCAGCTGTTCGCGCAGTTCGTCGAGCAACAGATCGCAGCGGCCGGCATCGGCAAGTAACGATGGTAGGGCGGGCTGGGGTGGCCTTTCGGCAACCCGGCCCCGGTGCGACGAAGGCATGCGCAGCGATGCGCACCTCATACGCCCCCCCGTACGCTCCCCATACGCACGAACGCCCGGCGCTCCCTTCGGAGCAGCCGGGCGTTTTTATTGCCGGGCGAGACGCCGAATCGAACGCACCGTCTCAGCCCTGAGCGGCGAACGCCGCGGCCGCGCGGACGAGCCGATCGTTGACGGCGGCCCATTCGGGCGTATCGGGCAGCCTTTCGATGAAGATGCGTCCAACCTCGGCGCGATCGAGCGCCCGCAGCAGCCCGTACAACTCGCGCGCATAGACATGCGGGTCTTCGGGCGCTGCGACGAAATGAACCGAGGGCGCCTCGGCCCAAGCGAGTGCACGCGATGCCCGCGCAACCAGCGCCACGCGCGTGCCCGCGCTTTGCGCGGCGGCCAAGAGCGGTTCGAGCGCCTCGAACGGCTGCAACGCGAGCGGCGTGCGCGGCGCGTAGTGCGCCTTCAGCGTACCCGAAGCACGCGGCGCCGTAGCGTCGCTGCCGTCGGGCAGCCGTGGCGCAACGCCGAGTACGTCGGCAAGCTCGCGCGGCGTCACGCGTCCGGGACGCAAGAGCGCCGGAAAACCGCGCGACAGATCGAGAATTGTCGATTCGATCCCCACCTCGCAGGCGCCGCCGTCAAGCACATGCACGGCCGCGCCGAACTCGTCGCGCACGTGCTGGGCGGTGGTCGGACTCACGTGCCCGAACCGGTTCGCCGAGGGCGCGGCCACACCGCCGTGACCACCGCGGCGCGCAGCGAACGCCGCGAGCAGCGCTTCGGCCACAGGATGGGCCGGACACCGCAGCCCGACCGAATCCTGCCCCCCGCTCACGGCGTCGGGTATGCGTGCAGCGCGCTTCAGGATCAGCGTCAGCGGGCCCGGCCAGAACACGTCGATCAGCCTGCGGGCCTCAGCCGGCATGTGCTCGACCCAGTACTCCGGGTCGCTTGCGCGTGCCAGATGGACGATGACCGGATGGTTCGCCGGGCGGCCCTTTGCCGCGTAAATACGCGCGACGGCCTCCGGGCTCTCGGCGTCGCCGCCGAGTCCGTAGACCGTCTCGGTCGGGAACGCCACGAGCTCGCCCGCATCGAGCCGCACGGCGGCGTCGGCAATCTGCGCCGCATCGGGCATCGGACGGGCCCCTGGCGAAGAGGAAGAAGCAGACGATGAAGCGGACATCGGTTCGTGACTCTCGTGTTGCCCGGCGCTTCAGCCGAGCGTGATATGCAACAGGCGCGCGCAATCGCGCGCTGCGGTGCGGGCCTCGTCGAGCGTCGCCGCCGTGAAGTTCACGTGGCCCATCTTGCGGCCCGGCCGCGCGTCTTCCTTGCCGTACAGATGCAGGCGCGCAGCCGGCATGGCCGCCACTTCGTGCCACGGCGGCGTCACGGCTGTGGGAGCGACAGCACCGTTCGGCGCGACGGGGAACCAGACGTCGCCGAGGATGTTGAGCATGACGGCCGGCGAATGCTGCCGCGTTTCGCCGAGCGGCATGCCCGTCATCGCGCGGACCTGTTGCTCGAACTGGCTCGCGGCGCAGGCATCGACCGTATAGTGCCCCGAGTTGTGGGGCCGCGGCGCCATTTCATTCGCCACGAGCGAGCCGTCTTCGAGCACGAAGAACTCGACGCACAGCACGCCGACGTAATCGAGCTTCTCGGCGATGCAGAGCGCGGCCCGCTGAGCCTGTGCGACGAGCGCCGCGCCCGCATCGGGTGCCGGCACGATCGTATGCGCGAGCACGCCGTTCCGGTGCGTGTTTTGGGCGAGCGGATAGACGGCCGTCGCGCCGTTCGCTGCGCGCGCAATCAAGGCTGAAACTTCGAACTTGAGCGGCAATCGCTTTTCGAGCACGCAGGGGACGCCGCCAAGCTGGCTGTACGCAGCGCGCGCTTCGTCAGCGCTCGTCACGCGAACCTGGCCTTTGCCGTCGTAGCCGAGCCGCGCGGTCTTCAGGATGCCGGGCAGCACCGCCGTGAAAGCAGCATCGTCGAGCGCAGCCAGCGCGTCGGCCGACTCGATGACGAGATGCGGTGCGACGGGCACGCCGGCCTCGGCGATGTAGCGCTTTTCGGCGATCCGATCCTGCGCGATCGCGACACAGCGTCCGGCCGGGCTCACGAACGTCGAGCGCGCCAGAAAATCGAGGCTCGCGGCCGGCACGTTCTCGAACTCGGTCGAAACCGCCGCGCAGAGCCGGGCCAGCTCGGTCAGCGCCGCTTCGTCGGTATAGGCCGCGCGCAGGTGCTTGTCGGCCACGCTGCCTGCAGGGCTCGTCTCGTCCGGATCGAGCACGGCGACGCGATATCCCATCGCCTGCGCCGCGAAACAGAACATGCGGCCGAGCTGGCCGCCGCCGATCATGCCAAGCCATGCACCGGGCAGAATCGGGGAAACGGGTGTGTTGTCTGCAGTCATCGTAAGTCCTAAGCCGGGTCGCCCTCGCGCGAGACCGGTGCGACGGTGCGCCCCTCTCGCTCGGTTCATCCGTGAAGTGGTCGGTCGGCCCGCACCTCGCCCGTCAGCCCGGCACGCGCGGCATCGTCTCGGGCGACACCGGCGGCAGCGGCCGACAGGCCCGTTCGGGCCGGAAGTCTTATCGTTGCGCGCCGTCGGCAGCAAGCGGCACAGAAGCTTGACGCCACCGACTCGAAGCGCGCCCGGCGTTCAAAGCGCCGGCAACACCATCGCGTGCGCCGCTTCGTTCTGCATGACGCGGAACGCGGCGAGCTTCTCGGCGTACGCGTCCGACGTGCCCGCCAGCATCGCGACGGCAAACAAGGCCGCGTTGGCCGCCCCTGCCTCGCCGATCGCGAACGTGGCGACCGGCACGCCCTTCGGCATTTGCACGATCGAATGCAACGAGTCGACGCCCTTCAGATACTTGCTGGCGACGGGCACGCCGAGTACCGGCACCGTCGTCTTGGCTGCCAGCATGCCCGGCAGGTGCGCCGCGCCGCCTGCGCCGGCGATGATCGCGCGGATGCCGCGTGCACGCGCGCTTTGCGCGTAGGCGAACATTTCGTCGGGCATGCGGTGCGCCGAGACGACCTTGGCCTCGTAGGGCACGCCGAAATCCTGCAGCATTGCCACGGCGTGTTTCATCACGTCCCAATCCGAGCTCGACCCCATCAATACGCCGATGAGCGGCGCGCTATGCGTATGGGTTGTCTGGACTGCTTCGCTCATCTCTCGGATTTCCTTCTCTCGCTTATCTGCGTACGGGTTGTCGATCTTTCGGGGCTATCAGCGCCGTCGGGCCTTCGGCGCGCTCAGTCGAGCGTCGTGCCGGTCAGGCGTTCGAGCGCTTCCTGGTACTTCGCGCTGGTCTTCGCGATCACGTCGTCCGGCAGCTTGGGGGCCGGCGGCGTCTTGTCCCACACCTGCGTCTCGAGCCAGTCGCGTACGAACTGCTTGTCGAACGACGGCGGGTTCGAGCCGACCTGATATTGATCCGCGGGCCAGAAGCGCGACGAATCGGCCGTCAGCGCCTCGTCCATCAGATAAAGCTTGCCATGGCTGTCGAGCCCGAATTCGAACTTCGTATCGGCGATGATGATGCCGCGCGTCGCGGCGTACTCCGACGCTTCCTTGTAAAGCTTGATCGAGATATCGCGAATCGTCGCGGCCAGCTCGGTGCCGATCCGACGCTCGCACTCCTCGTACGAAATGTTCTCGTCATGCTGACCGAGCTCGGCCTTGGCGGCCGGCGTGAAGATCGGTTCGGGCAGCTTCTGCGCGTTTTGCAGGCCCGCCGGCAACTGCACGCCGCACACGGCGCCGCTCGTCTGATAGTCCTTCCACCCGCTGCCGGCCAGATAGCCGCGCACCACGGCCTCGACGAGGATCGGCTCGAGCCGCTTCACGACGACGGCGCGTCCCTTGACCTGCTCGACTTCGTCGGCTGCGACGACTGACTCGGGCGCCACGCCGGTCAAGTGGTTCGGCACGACATGCGAGAGACGGTCGAACCAGAAGTTGGCCATCTGGTTCAGGACGCGGCCTTTGTTCGGAATCGGCTCGCCCATCACGACGTCGAACGCCGACAGGCGGTCCGTCGTGACGATCAGGAGTTGGTCGGCGCCGACCGCGTAGTTGTCGCGGACCTTGCCGCGCCCGAGGAGCGGCAGCGAGCGGAGCGTGGATTCGTAGAGGGTGGACATCGTCGTAGACCGTCAGTCAGTAGGTGGAACGAAGTAAAAAGACGCTAAAAAACGACACAACACAAAAGGCAAAAGCCGTTCCCCCGATGACAGCGGGAACGGCGGTCGATCAGCACGGCAGGCCGGCAGGCCCAACACGCCGCTGGCCGGCAGCCGGCACCCGGATGAAGAACCCGGGCCATGCCGGCGCCGCTGGCGGCGCGATCGGGCGTAGCGCACGACCTGGGCGAGCTCGCCCGACTTGTACTTCTCAGCCATCTTGTCGAGCGAGACGGGCTTGATCTTCGCTGCCTGGCCTTCGCAGCCGAACGCCAGATAGCGGTCGACGCAGATCTTCTTCGCCGCTTCGCGCGCGGGCTTCAGGTAGTCGCGCGGATCGAACTTGCCCGGGTTCTCGAACAGATAGCGACGGATCGCGCCCGTGATCGCCAGACGCAGGTCCGTATCGATATTGACCTTGCGCACACCGTGCTTGATCCCTTCCTGGATCTCTTCCACGGGCACGCCATAGGTTTCCTTCATGTCGCCGCCGAACTCGCGGATCTCGGCGAGCAGTTCCTGCGGCACCGACGACGAACCGTGCATCACGAGGTGCGTGTTCGGGATGCGCGCGTGAATCTCCTTGATCCGGTCGATCGCGAGGATGTCGCCCGTCGGCTTCTTCGTGAACTTGTACGCGCCGTGCGAGGTGCCAATGGCAATGGCCAGCGCGTCGCACTGCGTCAGCCGCACGAAATCGGCCGCCTGCTCGACGTCGGTCAACAACTGCTCGCGCGTCATCGTGCCCTCGGCGCCGTGGCCGTCTTCCTTGTCGCCCTTCATCGTTTCGAGCGAACCGAGCACGCCAAGCTCCGCCTCGACCGTCACGCCGATGGCATGCGCCATTTCGACGACCTTGCGGGAAACGTCCACGTTGTACTCGTACGACGCGACAGTCTTGCCGTCGGCTTGCAGCGAGCCGTCCATCATGACGCTCGTGAAACCGCTGCGGATCGCCGCCATGCAGACCGCCGGCGATTGCCCGTGGTCCTGATGCATGACGATGGGAATGTGCGGATACGATTCGATGGCGGCTTCGATCAGATGGCGCAGAAACGGCTCGCCGGCGTATTTGCGTGCACCGGCCGAGGCCTGCATGATGACCGGCGCGCCGACCTCGTCCGCCGCCGCCATGATGGCCTGGACCTGCTCCAGGTTGTTCACGTTGAACGCGGGCAGGCCGTAGCCATGCTCGGCTGCATGGTCCAGCAGTTGACGCATTGATACGAGAGGCATGCTGAGTACTCCTTGAGATGGAAACCGGGTGCTCGTAGCGGCACTTTTTGTGCGAATGTGCGCGATTTTATCGCGAAGCGGCCGTCATCCCGTAGTTTCGGGCCGGATTGTGTCCGGCCACCACGAACGACTGGCGGCCATGCGAGGCGCCGCCGCGACCGAAAACAGCGGCAGGCGGCCCATCGACCGCCTGCCTGCCGCCCTGATTCGGCGCGCGCGCCCGAGCCGCTTTATGCCGGATCGCCGACACGTACGATCTTGAGCGTATTGGTGCCGCCCGCCTGCCCCATCGGTTCGCCGACGGTCAGCACGACCATGTCGCCGCGCGAGGCGAAGCCCTTCGAGACCACCACCTCCACGGCCTGCTTGAGCGCCTGGTCGCGGTCGCTGTTCGGCTCGATGGCAAGCGGCGTCACGTTGCGAAAGAGCGCCATCGCGCGCTCGCTCGCGACGCGCGACGTCAACGCGAAAATCGGCACGTGGGTCCAGTGACGCGAGAGCCACAACGCCGTCGCGCCCGATTCGGTCAGGGCGACGATGGCCTTCGCGCCGAGATGGTAGGCCGTGAAGAGCGCACCCATCGCAATCGACTGGTCGATGCGCGTGAACGTTCGATCGAGAAAATCGCGATCGAGCTCGACGTGCTCGGACTTTTCGGCTTCGATGCAAATGGCCGCCATCGCCTCGATCGTTTGCACCGGATACTTGCCGGCGGCCGTCTCGGCCGACAGCATGACGGCGTCCGTGCCATCCAGCACGGCGTTGGCCACGTCGGACACTTCCGCGCGCGTCGGCACCGGTGCGTAGATCATCGATTCCATCATCTGCGTGGCCGTGATGACGAGCTTGTTCGACTCGCGGGCCATGCGGATCATGCGCTTTTGCAAGGCCGGCACGGCGGCGTTGCCCACCTCGACCGCCAGATCGCCGCGCGCGACCATGATGCCGTCCGACGCGTCGAGAATGCCCTGCAGCGCCGGAATGGCTTCGGCGCGCTCGATCTTCGCGATCATCTTCGGCTTCGAGGCGAACGGCACGCCGGCGATATTGGCGAGCTGACGCGCCATTTCCATGTCGGTGGCGTTCTTCGGGAACGACACGGCGATATAGTCGACACCGATCGACATCGCCGTGCGGATGTCCTCCATGTCTTTCGCCGTCAGCGCGGGCGCCGTGAGGCCGCCGCCCTGGCGGTTGATCCCCTTGTTGTTCGCGAGCTCGCCGCCCACCTTCACGACGGTATGGATCTCCTCGCCGATTACGCGCGTGACGACGAGGACGATCAGTCCGTCATTGAGCAGCAACACGTCGCCAGGCTTCAGGTCGCGCGGCAAGTCCCTGTAGTCGAGGCCGACGCGCTCGTCGTTGCCGAGCTCGCAATTCGCATCGAGGATGAACGGAGCGCCCGGTACGAGCATGGTCTTGCCGTTCTCGAACTTGCCGACGCGGATTTTCGGGCCTTGCAGATCGGCCATGATGGCCACTTCCCGCCCGATCTGGCGCGCCGCCTCGCGCACGTGCTCCGCGCGCTGGCGATGATCGTCGGCCGTGCCGTGCGAAAAGTTCAGGCGCACCACGTCGAGCCCCGCCTGCATCATCTGCAGCAGGATTTCCGGCGAACTCGAAGCCGGACCGATGGTGGCGACAATCTTGGTGGCGCGATGCATGTATCTCCTCGTCTGAGTGGAGTCGCTGGTGATGCCGCTGCGAGTCGATGCGTCGTGCGCGGGCGTCGCTGGGACGGGCGCGCCCAGGTGCGCGCCGGCTCGGGCCGGCGTCGCTTTATGGGAAGAGTGGGCGACGGGTGATCCGCCGCCGGGGGCGGCCTCGGGCGAAGCGCCCGCCGCAACCTGCAGTTTTTGTTGCGGGCCGCCGGCCCCGGCCGATTTGCCGGGCCGGGCCTTGGCGGCCTTACGGGGGCGCACGCCTGCGTTCGCCGCCATTGCGCGTTACGCCCGCGATTCGAGGACTTCGACGGCAGGCAGCTTCTTGCCTTCGAGGAACTCGAGGAACGCGCCGCCGCCGGTGGAGATGTAGCTGACCTTGTCGTGGATGCCGTACTTCGCGATCGCGGCGAGCGTATCGCCGCCGCCGGCGATCGAGAAGGCGGCCGAGTTCGCGATCGCGTCGGCCAGCACCTTCGTGCCGTTGCCGAACTGATCGAACTCGAACACGCCGACCGGGCCGTTCCAGACGATCGTGCCGGCCTTTTCGAGCTGGCCGGCCAGCGCCTTCGCCGTTTCGGGCCCGATGTCGAGAATCATGTCGTCGGCTTCGATCTCGCTCACCTTCTTCACCGTGGCGGTGGCCGTCGCCGAAAACTCCTTGGCCACGACGACGTCGCTCGGGATCGGCACCGACGCGCCGCGCTTGCGGGCTTCGTCGATGATCGCCTTCGCCTCGGCCACGAGATCGGGCTCGGCGAGCGACTTGCCGATCGTGAGGCCGGCAGCCAGCATGAACGTGTTCGCGATACCGCCGCCGACGATCAGCTGATCCACCTTTTCAGCGAGCGACTTCAGGATCGTGAGCTTCGTCGAGACCTTCGAGCCCGCGACGATGGCCACGAGCGGACGCTTCGGATTGCCAAGCGCCTTGCCCAGTGCATCGAGTTCGGCGGCGAGCAACGGGCCCGCACAGGCAACCGGCGCGAACTTCGCGATACCGTGCGTCGTGGCCTCGGCGCGGTGCGCCGTGCCGAACGCGTCGTTCACGTAGACATCGCAAAGTTTCGCCATTTTCTGCGCGAGCTCGTCGGCGTTCTTCTTTTCGCCCTTGTTCACGCGGCAGTTCTCAAGCAGCACGACCTGCCCCGGCGCAACGTTGACGCCGTTCTCGACCCAGTTCGCAACGAGCGGCACGTCCCGGCCGAGCAGCTCGGCCAAGCGCTTCGCCACCGGCGCGAGCGAATCTTCCGGCTTGAACTCGCCCTCGGTCGGGCGGCCCAGGTGCGAGGTGACCATGACGGCCGCGCCGGCACCGAGCGCGGCCTGGATGGCCGGCACCGAGGCGCGGATGCGCGTGTCTTCGGTGATGTTGCCGTGATCGTCCTGCGGCACGTTGAGGTCGGCACGGATGAAAACGCGCTTGCCAGCGAGCTTACCTTCGGCGATCAGATCGGAGAGACGCAATACTTGGCTCATGGGAATGGACGCATGCGGGTTGGTTGGCGGGCATGAGCGGTCGCTCGGGGCACAGGCGGGCGCGGGCGGCGCCGCGCACGTCGTGAACGCACGAGCAACTGCGAACACGGTATTTTAGCCGATCGTGCGCGCCTGCCATACCGCGGGCAGGATTGCCGGCATCAACGAGCGCCCGGCCCGAGCCCCGATACGTCAATCACCCGCCCAATCACCCGCGTCAATCACCCGCCCAAGCCGCGCTGCGTCAACGCCGCGCAGCCCGAGCGCGATAGACGAGCCAAGGCTCGCCGTCGATCTCGCGCCATTGCGCTCCGTGGCCCATCAATGCCCGCGCGAGGCGCTCGCGCAACGCGCTCAAGTCCGGATCGGACAACTTGTTCACGAACATACCGCGAACAAGCCCCACCGCGAGGACATTCCGTTCGATCTGATGAATGAGCCGGACGAACGCGAGCACTGCCTTGCCGGCCTGCTGGTCCTCAGTCGGCGCGAGGAAATCGCAAATGATCAAGTGATCGCCTTCGAGCCGATAAACGATTTCGCAGCCGGCCGTGCATACGCGGTGACCGATTGCGAAGCCGCTCCCTCCGAAGTAGGCGACCTCGGGCGCAAGACCCAGCGTCCGCAGATAGGCGCTGACCGGGTCCGGCGCCCCGTCGTGGTCGACGTGAGCCATATCAGCCCAGACGCACGGCCGCGAACATGTTGCCGGCCAATGTGACGAGCTGGCTCGTGACCTGCTGCATCGCGTTCGAGGCATCCTGCGCACGCTGAATCGCTTTCGCGATTTCGTCCGCATTCTGCTTCATCGCGGCCATTTCGAGCTCCGCGCCGACCTGAAGCTGCTTGGCGTCGCGATCGATGCCCGCCGTCAAGACGCCGGTTATGCCCTCGCCGGTTTTGCCCGCCCCTTGCAAGCCGGCCGACAGGGCAGGATCGCCCGACGCCGCGCCCAGGATGGAGAACGCGCCGTCCCCGATCTGGGCGAAGCCTCGCAGCAGGGCCCCCGCGAATTCCTTGTCGATCGCCTCGGACTTCGATTCGAACCATGCCTGCTGGTAGGTGAACTCGACGACACTTTGCGTTTCGACAAAGCGACGATTGATGTCCCGCATTTGAGCGTTCATCTTTTGTACCAACAACATCAGGTCGTTGATCGACGCCAATGCACCCTCGTCCGTTGCGAGCGACGGGGGGCGAGAGGCGGGCGCATTCGACGCGCCGGTTGTGGCCAAAGGCGTAGCGGCCGATACGGTGATTGCCATGATGATGATCCTTACTATAAGTTGAGCGGCGTGACGGTCAGGCGACAGCCATGGCCACGCGCGCGAGCGATGCTGCACCCTGGGTCTGCACGCGGCCGGCTTGCTTCAGCGTGTCGCTGCCGCCCTCGAGTGCACTCGTCTGTCCCTCGACGAGCTGCTTGACGCGCTCGGTCGCTTCTTTCTTCTTCTGCTCGAACTCGTCGAACAGGACTTGCAGCCACTGCTGACTGAGCATCAGCTTTTCCATTTGCTTCTGGAGTTGCGCGCGCTCGATCGAGATGACGCCCGAGATGATCTCGTTCGCGCCCTTCGCCGTGGCCCGGACCACGTTGATCGCCGTGAACGCTGCCGCCTTCATGACCTCCTTCACGACCTCGCGCGTGATCTCCTTGGTGATGCGCTTGGTCAGCTCCTTCGCGGTGATCTCCCCGCCCGCCTTGACCGCTTCGGTCGCGACTTTTTTCGCGGCACGCTCCACCATCTCCTTGATCGCCTGCTCGCTGAACGCCTCGATCACCCGCTTGACGCCGATCGTCCTCGCCAGTTCCTGGGTGACGCTCTTCGACGCCTCGAGTGCGGTCTTGCCGAGCTGCTCGGCAACGTCGCCGGCCACCTTCGCGGCGACCTGCGTGCCGAGCGCCTCGGCCGTTTTGGCGATGGTCGATTTGCTACCGCTCTTCACGGCTTCCACCAGGAGCGTTTCAGTGCCTTCCTTCAATGCCGCCTCGGCCGCCTTGGGAATCACCTTTGCGACGACCGCATTGCGCACGGCACTCGTGACGTCCACGACCGCACCCGCGATCTCGAATGCAAGCTGTACGTAGCCGGCCTTCTCGGCAATCGCCTTGTACTTCTCCGCGTTGTCGGGGTCGACGAGCGCCATCGTTTCGGCCACCGCCTTCACGACGCCCGCAGCACCCGCAAGAAAGTCCATGGCGCCGCCCGCGACCATGGCGACATTGCCCGTCACCGCGCCGACTGCCATCTTCGCCACGCCCGACACCACCTCGACGGCAGCGACGACCCAATCGAAGATCGCGCCGAACATGCCGGCCTTCTTCGCCTTTTGCTGCTGTTCGATCGCCTTGTCGATCTGTTCGCGCAGCTGCTGCACTTCCAAATCGCGCACCTTTTCCTGCGCGGCGCTCATGATCTCGAGCGCCTTGCCCTTCACCTGCGCGACCTGGCCAAGGCCGTTCGCGACGAGCAGCGTCGTGGCCACGATCAGCGAATCGATGGGCATCTTCGCGATATTGCTCAAATCCACGCGGTGCCCCGTCGGCTGGTCCGCATTCAGGCTACGCGTCACGCGTTCGAGTGCACCCGCCGCGGCCGATGCCGATGCGCCCGTGGCAGCGCGCGTCGGCTTCGCGAAACCGTCCGCGGACGGGCCGAGGACTTCATCGGTCCGAATCGGCGCCTGCGCGCTCGCGCGGGCCGACGCCGCGTGCTTCTTGACGACCTCCCCATACGGCTGAGCGTCGAGTAGCGGCAGAATGCCGGGATCCGACCATCGTCCGATAGTCGCTGTCATGATTCATTTCTCCTTTGACGAACAAAACGCGAGTTGTTCCTCTGCGTTCTGTCGAAGCACCGCATGCTGAGGCTGCTGCCCACACCATTTGACCGCCGCAGCGAACGCCTTGCGCGCGCTCTCGTCGCTTCGCAGCGCGCGGCAACTCACGCCCGTGAAGAACGGCGGACGCGGATCGTCAACGACGATGAGCGCCGCCTTCGCGAAGCACAGGATCGCGTCGGCGTGCTCCGACAGTCGCTGATGGCAAAGCCCCAGTGCCAGCCAGTAGTCGAAATTCCAGTGATCGAGCCGGCTCAACAAGAGATAGTGGTTGCGTGCAGCGGCAAACTCGTTCGCATCGAACAGTGCCGTGGCATGCGCGTAGAGCAGCGCCAGATCGCCTTCGTCGACGCCCGTCAGCATTCGGACCGATCCGCCCATCCCGAAGAAATCGCGCAGAACCGTCTGATCGTCGGGCGGCGTCTCCAACGTCGTCGTCGGTGTGGACATCTTTCCCCCTTCGCCCAATAGTGAGCGCCCGGCGCGCACACGCGCGCGAAGCCGGGCGATCGGTGGTCAGCGAATCGACGAGGCGATCTGCGTGTTCATTTCGGCGCCCATGCTCTGCAAGCTGTTTGCCATCTGCGTCGCGATGTTGAATGTTTGCAGGATCTGTTGAATCTTCAGCTGACCTTGCTGAACGAAATCGGTGCCGCGCTGCGAGTCGGACTCGAGCGCCGCCTTGACGGCCGCCAGGTCGCCCTTGTTAAGCGCCACCTTCGTGACGTCCGTCGCCTTTGGATCGATCGTCTTCAGGAAGTCGTCGATGGACTTGCCGTTGACTTGGATTCCGTTCGCCCGCATGTAGGCGATCACATCCGGACTGAGCGTGGTCGTCGCCTGCGGGTTGTTGGGGTCCAGTTGGCTGATCTGGTACGCGACGGCGTTCGCATTTTCCTGCGAGTCGCGCGCTGCGGCCGTCTTGTCGTTCAGGTCATCGAACATGCTGAAGGCTTGCGCCTGCAGCAGCGCCATCATCTGCGACATCGTGACGATGCCGCCGCCGAAGACCGAGAGACCCTGGCCGTAGGCGCGGACCGCTGCGGGATTCGCGCCCGCCGGTGCCGCGCGCTCGGTCGAGGCCGGCACGGGCTGCCTGACAGGCGCGCCGGCAACACCCGGGTACGACGTCTGACCGGGATAGCCACGCGCAACGCTCGGCGCCGTCCGGCCGGCGGTTTCGGCGAGCATTCCCGACACCTTGTCCATCTGCGAGCGGATCTTGGCCGACTGCTCGGGATTGGCCGCCAGGGCCGCCGGATCCAGATCCGACATGCCGGCCTTGAACGTATCGAGCGCCTGCGTCCAGGACATCGACTCCTGGTCGAACGCGGCGCGAAGCTCAGCGTTTGCGCGCGTCGTCAGCCCTTGCATCTTCGCGCGCTCTTGCGCGGTCAACGGTTCCTTGCGGCCTTCCGGGGCCAACGCCGCCATCTGCGACTGCAGCTTGTCGAATGCGGCGGATGCCTTATTGGTTACTTGCATGTGATCCTCTCGGTACTTCGTCAAATGAACGTCCGGTTTCGCTTCTTCGAAACCGCACGCGGTGCATCGGCATCGGCTGCTTGGGCGAGCCGGGCCTGTGGCGGCGCAAGATCTTCGATCTGCGCGGCCAATTGCTTGAAGCAGGATTCGAGTCGCGCCGCACTCTGCGTAACGCGCGCCTGCAACTCGTACCCGCCGTTTTTCATCATTTCATCGAGGCGCCGCAATCGCTCCCTCGCATCGGGATCGGATGCGGCCCGCATACGCAGCGCCTGGACCTCGTTTTTCAGCGTGGCGAACTGCTGGGCTTCGTGACCGAGGCTCGTGCCCTTGCGATGCAACGACGCCATCTCCGCCTGCAACGATTCCTGTTGATTCATTTCCCCTCCCGGCTTCGCGGCACCGAATGTCGGCACCGCCATCGATGAGGCCATTGTGTGGTCCCGTCGAGGGCCGGTTTTTCGAAAAGCGCCGTTTCTTCCGCTTTCGAAGCACAACGCATATTCGGTGCGCTGCTTCGACGTGCGCCGCGCTCTCGCCCGCCAATTCAGGTGCTGACCGGATTCGGCAGCGCGGTATCCGCGCGCATCATTCACACGGTCTTGAACAGCGACGAAGCAGGTGAGCAAAGCGATGCAGCGGGTGCGATTTCTATTCGGCAAGAACGCGTCCCACCTTCGCGTGGGAGAAAGGGTCCATTTGGTACCGGCTTGCAGCGTTGCGGTGGCGGTCAGCAGCGCCGCGACGAGCGGCAACGAAGCTGTGCGCGCGATGAACCTGGTCGAGTTCTATCCCGCCGACTTCGGCGCGCTTTGCGACGAGATGCTCGATCTGCGCGAAACGCCCTTGCCGCTGACCTTCGTCCCGGATCCAGTGCGTGTCGTGGAAGCGACGCCCGTTGTCATCGATACGCTCGAATTGCTGGCGCGCTCCGCGCCGCACACATTCCTGCGGTTCGTGTACGCGTACTGCCTTGCGCTCGATCACCGCTATTTCGCGGCACTGGCCCGGCACGCAGCGGCCGGCGACCCGCAGTTCTTTCAGTTCATGAACGAGCACTGCCTGAAACCGTGGTCGGTCGAGCGCTACGCGAATGAACTGGACCTGCCGCTGCGCAAATTCAATCTGCTGTTTCGCGAGAAGTACGGCATGTCGGCGAAGCGCTGGCTGATGGACCGGCGGCTCTTGCACGCCTGCGAGATGCTGAGCGGCACCGCGTTGCGGGTGATCGATATCGCGGAGGCATGCGGCTTTTCCAATCACGCCCACTTCACGGACACGTTCCGCAAACGGTTCCTTTGCAATCCAACGCAATATCGCGCGCAACAGATCAAAAACATCGCCATTCATGCAGTAGCGGAGTGAGAACGAATCATGGACGTCGAAGCAATCAACAGCGAGTTGTTGCAGCAAGTCAACCAAGCCAGCGCGGATGTGGAAGCCACGATGACCGGTGTCGATCTCACCGACCCGACGAAGATGCTTCAAGCGCAGTTTGCAATTCAGCAATATTCGGTCTTCGTCGGCTATCAGAGTGCCGTGCTGAGGGCGTTCAAGGACATGATGCAAGGCATCATCCAGAAGATATGAACGGGCTTGACGAAGACGTCCGCCGCCTGATCGTCGAGGCCGGTCTGGTCGCCGTCAATCACGGACTGCCCGCCCAAGCGCATGCGATTCGTGCCGCGCACGGCGATCTCGTAGACGACCCCGACCTGCGCAAGCTGCTCGACGCGGCCATGCTGATCGGTCTGGGCGCGCGGACATCGGCGGAGCGCCTGCTCGTGGGCGATGCGTCGCCCGAAGCGCAAGTGCTGCGCCGATTGACCGAACCGAACACCAGGCAGCGCCGCCCGCATTAACGGCGCGAGGCGCGAGCCGCGTGTCGCCCCTCACCTCGTGCGTCAAGGAAACTCAGATGGAAATCGAAGCGATCAACGCAGCAGCAACCGCCGCACCCGCAACGCTCACCGAGCGCGTTGCGCCCGACCTCCCCTCCACCGAAGACATCGACGCGTTCACGCGTGCGCTGTTCGGCCCGACCGCGCAGACGCCGGAGCTCGCCGCCGCAGGTCAATTGCAGGCTGCGTCGGCCAAGACCGAGGCCGCATTCGATGGCGCACGTGATGCCTCGGCACTCGCGCGCGATCCGCGCGAAATGTTCATTGCCCAATCGGCGCTGCTGCATTCGGTCGTGCAGGTCGACTTCATCGCCAAGGCGGCGGGCAGCCTGTCGCAAAGCATCAACAAGCTCACGAGCATGCAATGACGCGTGTATGCCGTATCGCGTCGGTGACGCTCGCGGCCGTTGCGCTCGCAGGCTGCAAGGTCGATCTCTACGGCAATCTGCCCGAAGCGGAAGCGAACCAGATGCTCGCGCTGCTGATGCTGCATCACGTAGAAGCGGAAAAGCAGGTCGGCAAAGGCGAGACGGCCACGATCCGGGTCGAACGCTCGCAGTTCGTCAATGCGGTCGAGCTGCTTCGCCAGAACGGCTTGCCGCGTCGAAAGACCGCGTCGATCGAGGACTTGTTCCCCTCGGGTCAGCTGGTGACGTCGCCGGCGCAGGAACTCGCGAAGATCACCTACCTGCGGGAACAGCAGCTGGAAAAAATGCTGCGCGGGATCGACGGCGTGATCACCGCCCAAGTCGCCATTGCCGAGGAACCGAATCCGGACCGTCGCACGCCGGCCAAGCCGTCGGCTTCCGTTTTCATCAAGTACAGCCCCGAGCGGAACCTGTCCAATCGCGAGGCCGACGTCCGCGCGCTCGTACTGAAGAGCGTGCCGAACCTCGAAGCGCCGAACATCAGCGTCGTCATGCAAAGCGCCGACTATCGCTATCTCCCGTCCAGAGAGGGCGCACCGTCGGCCGCGATCGGTGCAAGGGACGCAACGGGTTCCTGGTTCGCACGCCATCGCGGCGCCGTGGTGAGCCTGTTGCTCGCGCTCGGTGCGTCCGGCGCCGTCGGGGCCGGTTGGGTTGCCGTGCGAAGGCGAAAGGAAACGTCGTGAAACCGCCGTCGCTCGCGGCGGGCATCGACCGCCTTCACCGTCTCGCTTGGCAACCGGGCGCTTCGATGCACGCATGCTGGTGGCGACAGCTCGCGCTCGAGCACTGGGAAGACGTCTATCGCCGCACCCCATCGTGTCGTCGCGCTATCGATGCGGCCATCGTCGCCCGTCGGCGCTTCCCGTCGACACCGCTGCGTACCACGCTGCCGCAGCGCGAGGCGCTCCTGATCGATCTCGCACCGGACTGGGCGCGATTCATCACGGCGCTCGGGATCGTTGCACTCGACTGCCCTGACCACTTGCTGTTGAGCGTGCACCGTCAATCGCTCGCGCAATCGTTGAGCATGCAGGACTGCGAGCAGTTGCTCGCTATCCACAGCGGTTGGAGCATGAACGCAGCGCCGCTTACGACGGACCGCCTGACGCAGGCGGCATACGAGGCCGGCGCGCGATGGTGGGCGCGCGATGCCGGCACGAATTCGACATATCAATTGCTGAGTACCTTGCTCCCGCCCGTCGAGCCCGCGGATAACGCCCCGGCCGCGAGCGCGATGGACTGGATGAGCAGGCTCGCTCGCTTCCTATGACCCGCTTCGATATTCCGCTTACGCGCCTGGCCGGTCCAGCGCCCACTACGCTCGTCGTCCCTGCCTCGGAATTGGCCATCCGTTTCGACGCCGATGCAATCCTCGCGCAGGCGCGCCGGCAAGCGCAGGCGCTGCACGACAGCGCGAGCGAAGCCGTTGCCAAGGCCGCCATGGAGGCCGAAGCGATCCGCGCGCAGGCACGCGAGCAAGGCTTGGCGCAGGCGCGGTCCGACATCGATGCCGAGCGTGCGGCGCTCGTCGAGCGCGCCGTTGCGTGGCATGTCGAGGAGACTCGGATCGAGGCCGTCGTTTGCGCGCGCCTGGAATCGCGCATCCGCGGACTCGTTGCCGAGGCGCTCGAAGCGTTTGCCGGTGCATGCGATGCAACCGAGGTCCTGATGCCCCGGATTCTCCAGGCGTTGTCGCGGCCCTCGATGGGCGCTGCCGTGACGCTGCACGTGGCCCGCGCGGCGCTGGCCGATGCGGTAGCGGCCTGCGCGCACTACCCAGCGTTGCGGGTGATCGCCGATGCCGATTTGCAGGCGACGCAAGCGGTGCTCGAAACGCCGCTCGTTCGCATTCACATCGATACGGCGCAGCACTTGCAGTCGGTGCTGGCGCGATTGCGCGAAACACAGGAACAGGAGTTCACCGATGGCCGAGAGAATCACTAGCTCGACAGTCAGCCAGGCGCAGGCAGTCAACGCTGCATCGACCCGCCCGCCGGCCGCGACCGGTACCGAACAGGTCATACCCGCTGCATCCGCGTTCGAAATCGCAGAAACGGAGCTGGCGTCGATGAGCGACTCTCCCGAACTGGCGTTGGCGGGTGCACTTGGCGTCACGACCGAATCGCTGACCGGAACGCTCGAAGAAATGGGGTTCGCGCTCGGCGCGCGCGCGCGTGCACGCGGTGTGTTGGTGCGGGAACAACCGACGGAGCGCACGCGTCAGCGCTCGATGCTGCAAAGAGTCGGCGCGCTCGCCTCCGAGCAGGTCGACGAACTGAGTCTGCGCGTACCCGAGATCGACGACTCCAGCAATCCATTCGACGACATGCGGCGGCGCGGCTTCGATATTGGCGAGATGGCGCTGCTGCTCGGTGCCCGCCTTGCGCGCAAGGACTTGACGCCCGACGCGCGGCAACGGCTCGAGAACGCGCTCTCGACCGGGATGGCAGACGACACGTGGGTACTGCAGCTGTTCAACCGGCTCGAATTCGGCGCGGCCGGGCGGGACGGGTTTGCCGAGCTGCGCATGCTCTATCAGCGTGCCTCGGCGATGCGGCCGCATCTTGCCCAGTGGTTCGCGCAGTTGCGCGGACTGAAGGACCGCAAGCGAAAGCTGAAAACGCTGATTCGCGCGCTTGCCTTCGAATTGTCGGCAGAGGGGCCCGCGACGGACTTGCGGCTCGCCGGTGTCATCGCCGACCTGAAACGCATCCTGCACTTCCTCGGCATCGAGGATCACTGCGAGCAACTCGCAGGCTCGCTCACGCGCGAGCGCATGGAGGGCGACGACGTACTGGGCGTGGTCATCGAAATCGTCCAGCAGCCGTGGCTGGACACGCAGGCCATCGCACAGCAGGCTCGCTCGGTCATTCAGCACAGCGAGTCGCAGTATCCGTTCGCGGCGCGGCTCAAGGAACTGATCAAGCTGTTACCCACCGATTGTTTCGAAGACGAGATGCAGCGTGGAGCAATGCTCGACGTCTTTGGGGAATATCTGGAAAAGCTTGCGGATGAGGAGGATTAAAAAAATCTATCTTACCAAAAAGTTAACAATCAAACACATACAACATTTCCATGAATGACCATGAAAATTCCACCATCAGCATTCACGGCTAACTGGCCGAAAGAAACCGACAATGCGGTCGATGTACATTTCGCAGCCGTGAAAACAGCACAGCAGAACGATCGTCACAATGCTCAGCTTGAAAAGGAAAATCAGGGCTATGCCCCAGAAATTCCACTAAAAGAAGGCGGCAGCTTCCAATTGGATTCGATCGCCGCAAGATTCGGCGTTGTCACCGAGGCCACCTTTGTCACACCTGTTGAAGACAAATATACGAAGAAGCCTTTGCCCGGCGCACGTATGCGCAACGGGGCGCTGGATGCAACCGGGAATCCTACGACCAGAATAAAAGCTGGCGCGCCCACGCTTACCCATCAAATTCTCGAGCGGCATCGCGCGGGAGAGGCTGTCGACCTGACGGACCTGATCGATGGATCAAAAAGTCCCATGAGTCTCAGCGGGCAGGAAAAGTTGAAGATGATCAATGATCCGGTCAGGCGGGCGTTCGAGTCGTACTATGCAAAGGAGGCTTTGGAGAAGGCGTTCTCGAACCCGGAGACAGCGAAGCGAATACACGATTTTTCCACGTCGCAAACAGACTATCTGAAGCGAACGTATTGCACCGCGGCCATCGTGAAAAAATTCGACGCAGCGGTTCGAGGCACCGACTTTAGCTATGACAAGCAGCTCGGGGGATTTTATGAGCGCGTCAAGAGGGAGATCGACACCCTGGACGTCCCGCACGACGCAAAAAGCAAGATATTCGAGGTGTATTTGAATCGATATCTCAGCCTGTCCCTCAGAAACGATCCGGAAACGTCGAGCAAGATGCCAAGCGGGCATTGGGATGAGATATTCGATATGTTCAAGCGTCCGGGCAAGGGGAGGAACGAACCTAACGGGACGGCTCACGACATCTTCGCCGTATCGCAAAGCTACAACGTTGGAACAATGCGAGCCGGCACCGAGGCACCCCGGGATCTTCAACTGCCGAATCCATACGTCATCAAGTACGACCAAAGTAACTACGGCGACTACGGCAGCGGAAAAAAAACGCGGTGCCCCGACAGATTGTTTCCCAGCGACACCATGGAACCGGAGGCTTCTGTTCCCGGATCCTTCACCAAAGGCCTGTTCGAATCGGGAGTAGGCACATACATCAATGGCCCGTCGGGGACCATTCTTATTGAACAAGGTGCAATACGGGCCGCACAAGAAGTCCACGCCAACAGGAGTGCAGACGACGTCAGAGAATATCTGGAAACTCAAGGCATGCTGTTTATATATCTGGACGGCGGACACTCCATGCATGAAATTATTGCGGCGTTGAACGAACCGTCGGTCAGCGACAAGCTCAAAAATGCATTTGGCGGGCGCCCCGAATTTTCGTCAATGGGCTCCATGATGTTCAAGGATCCTGATGTACTAGAGGCTTCGGCGACCAAGGCTGCCCAGTTCCATGAGGCCCTGAAGGCAAGAGACCTCCTGCATACGGCATTGATACGAAGGAACTGACGCCCCGGACGTCCACGCGATGCCAGAATTGCGTGGACGCAGCCGACCGCATTCCCACGAGTGCTTACGCCTCATCCGAATACTGCAAACGGGCTGGAACGGTTGAACCGCCGTTCAACCGTTCCATTCCCCAAACGGCTGCTCCGCGCCGCCGTGGTAGCGTCGCCAAACGCACTCGATCGTCTGCCGCGACGCCTCGACAGCGGCCAGGCACCGCTCGGTGGCCGGATATTCGGCCGCCGTGAGCGGCAACCGCAGTCGTGCCCTCAACACCGCTTCGGCTGTTTCGAGGCGGCTCAGCAAGGTTGCGTGCACCGTTCCTGCGACGTCATCGTGCAGTGCGTCTTCCAAATACGTGATGCGTGCCAATTCGCATTCCCCTTTCCATCAAAAGTCGAGCCGCAGCGAAATCAGCCGCTGCGCCTTGCGCAGCGTGATCCAGGAACGATTCAACGCATAGACCGTATAACCGCTGGGAAGCACGGCGCCCTTCTGCACGCGCATACCGTTCGCGAGTTCGACATAGATCGAACCGGTGTTGCCGCCGACGCCCACGATCGGCGCCGGCAGCGCTTCCGCGCTCGTGGTTCCCGCTGCCATGCGCTGCAATTGCGCGGGAAGATCGCTCGCGCCCTTCTGGGCGTTGTATTCGTCCACGACCGCACGCAGCGCACGTTCTTCTGGCGCCGACACCCGCGCCGTCACCCAAAGCGTGCGCGACGATTTCGTCACGGCGATTCCCTCGAGCAATCCGCGCTTCTCGAGTCGAGCAATCAAATCATCGAACGCGCTCGCACTGTCGTTGACGATCGTCCATCCGCGTAGCCCGCGTACGGCAATCAACTGTTCGGCCGTCCGTTCCCAACGACGATCGCCTTCGATGTCGCCACGGATCGTGACCGTATCGGCGCTTGTCCCGTCTACCACAAGGACGTCGTCGTATCCGTTCGCTGCGAGCACCTGTCGCACCGCCTGACGGACCGTGTCCGCACAGATCGTCTCGTCGCGGACAAGCAGCTGCGCATCGTGCAAACGCTGGCGCAATCGATCGATATCTGCCGCCGCGGCGCAACGGCCACTCAGGACAAAGGCGCCGACTGCGTCTTCACGCACCCGCACGTCAGCCAACGATGCCTGCTTCAACTGGGCGCTCAGCCAGGCTTTCGCGTCGAATTGCTCAGGGGGCGGACCGGGTCGCCACAGCGCGCCCGCGATGGCGAGCGCAACGAGCAGAGCCGAAATCCCACCCATCGGCACCGCCCAGGGCGTCCGAGAAGCGGTAATGGCGGTGACGGCGGGCATGGCGAAAGCCGCGGCCCCCTGCGCCGCCGCTGTCCGAGCCGTGTCGCGACAACTGCGCTGCGGCACGGGCCGCATAGGCAACGTATCTTCGGCGTGCCCCAGGACAAATGCCTGGCCCGCGACATCGATCACAGGCCCCATCGGCAAGGGGCCGTCATCAGTCCAGGGCTCGCCATCGACCCAGACCCGAGGCCCAGGTGTCACGGTCACGCCGCTGCCGTCGATCGTCAGCTGCGCCTGTGCGTTCGCTTCGAGCACGAGGGCCAGGTCCGCATCGGGTCCCCCCATTCTCAATTCGCCTTCGGGCAGCATGAATTCGCGCCCGGCCAACAGCCCGTTGAGCCAGCGCAGCTTGTAGCTACTGTTTTGCATTGGCATCCGCTTCGGGATCGGCGCCCCGTTTGGTCTTGAGCCCCTGCCAGGGCTCGGCCTGCAGCAGGAACAACCGCACCGCATGGCGCTTGGTCTTTTGCGTCGTGCTGAACAGGCGGCCGAGAATCGGAATGTCGCTCAGCAATGGAATGCCCTGCTTTGCGCGGGCTTGCTCGTCCTGCACGAAGCCGCCGAGCAGCAGCGCCTGCCCCTTGCTGACGAGCGCATGCGTGGCGATCGACGAATTGACCGTTTGCGGCAACCCCTCGGTCTTGCTGAATGCGGCGCCTTGCCGGCCGTCGGAAATGTTCAAGGTCAACATGATCTCGGGCGTCGCGCCCTCATCGACCAGATGAGGTGTCACGCGCAGCAATGAACCGGACGTGATCGTATTCAGGCTCGCCACCTTGTCCGACGCGATCTTCGTGTAGAACGTAATGTTCTTGTCGAGCACCGCCTCCATGTTATCGAGCGTCAGCACCGACGGACGGGACAGAATCTTCGCTTGCGACGCCTGCTGCAACGCGTTGAGCCGGATCATGAACAGGCCGAGGTTGCCGACGACCGTCGAAAAGTCGCTCGCGTCGCCCGGCGTGTTGAAACTGACCGAGCCGCCGCCGATAGGGGCCGTTGCCGACCAATCGATGCCGAGCTGGCTCAGATTGTCTTCGTTCACGTCGATGATCGTGACGGCGATTTCCACAAGTCGCGGTTTTCGATCGAGCCGCGCGATCAACTTCCCATATAGCGGCAAATTGATCTTCTTGTCGCGGACAATGACCGCGTTCTGGGGCGCGTCGGCTGAAATCACAGGCAGCGGCTGATTGCCCGCCGCCTGCCCGCGCTCGCTATCCTTCTGCGCGAGTGAGCGCCCTTGCGCCATTTCCTTGAGTGTGGACACGACACCGGGCAGCATGACCTGCCGGTCGCGAAAAGAAAACGTCGCGTCGGCAGCAGTCGCGTATTTCAATGGAAAGAGCTCGATCGATTCTTCGGACTGCTCACGCGCGAGCCGCTGCTCGTCAACGCGCGTCAGGAACTGCGCGACACGGTCGAGACACACCGGCACGCCGTCGATCTTGATCGCGTTGGCCGACTGCACGGCGTGCACGTTGCATGCGCCGCGATCGACCAGCCCGGCATCGTTCAGCTGCGGCAGCAGCGTATCAACACTGAGGTAGCGCGGCGTCACGAACTGGGTGCCGACATCCTGGGCACGGTAAACATAAATCGTGCGGCCGTCGAAGTACCAAGCCAGCCGGTACAGGCGCGCCAGGTGATCGAGCGCCGCCTCGAGCCCTTCGTTCTCGAGGCTGCCGATGAATGTCGCATCGATGTCCTTGCTCAACACGACCGGAAGCTGATAGTTCGCGCCGAGGTCGCGCAGGACATCCGCGAGCTTCGCCCCGCGCGTCGAATAGAAGAACGGCACGGCAGTGCGTGCGTCGAACGCCGCATAAGCGGCAGGCGGCAGGACCGCCGAAGCGGCGGCACCGACGATCGCGCCAACGATCGCGAGTCCGCGCAGGACCAATCTAGACTTCCCGACCGTCATCTCAACGCTCCCAGACTTTTACCGCTTGCAACGGCTGGCGCATCGCCCGCCTTTCCCGACAACCATCGCGCAATCGCCTGCTGCTGCGCGAGCGATGCCTCGAGTTCAGCGTCATCGATATCGGCCGGATACCGGCGCACGAGCCACAGCGACGCGCCTTCCAGCCACAGACTGTCGTCGATCGCGCCGCGCATCGTCGCAAGCGAAAGCGTGGCGCGTGCAAGCCACTCGTCGTCCGCGGCCGGCCGTTCGATATCGAGCGCCACACAGACTCCGTGCGGCCATGCCATGCACCATCCAGCGGTGCCCGCGCAGGTGAGCGCCCATCGCGCGCCGCAACGCTCGCCTTCGGCGATCGCTTTCATACGTGCAAGCATGGACGGGAATGTCATGGCGCGCGTCATGGGCCATTCGAAAGACGTCGATTGTCACAACCTGTGGTTGGTGCGACGATACGGTCAGCACCTGAACTCATTGACCAACCCCGCTCGGTCGGCCCCCTGCATGCAGGCTCGCAGCACCGCCGCATCGAAGCCAGAGCACGATTCCAAGCGTATGCCTTCGCCGTCGCGCCGCGTACTCGTTGTCGACGATCACGCCCTGTTGCGCCAGGGAATTCGTCAAACGCTGACCCAAAATCCCATATACGAAGTAGTCGGCGAAGTCGGCGATGGGCTCGACGTCTACGCCGAATGCCAACGCCTCGAGCCCGATATCATCGTTCTTGATCTGGGTCTGCCGGGCATGAACGGCATCGAGGTGACGCGACAGCTGAAGCGCCGCTGGCCGGACATGATCGTCATCGTGCTGACGGCGGAGAGTTCCGAATTCCGCGCCCGGGAGGCGCTCGAAGTCGGCGCGTCGGCATATGTCCTCAAAAGAAGCGCACAGCAGGTATTGCACGACGCGCTCGCGAAGGCCACATCGGGGCGCATCTATATCGACCCGGTACTTGACGAAGCGCAGGTCACCGCGCCTCGCGACCGGCGTTCGGCCGTGACATTGACCACGCGTGAGCGCCAAATACTGCAACTGGTCGCGCAAGGCGCACGCAACAAGGATATCGCCGCAACGCTCCATATTTCCGTCAAGACGGTCGAGACACACCGGCTCAATCTGATGCGCAAGCTCGACGCACATAAGGCCGTCGAGCTTGCGAATTGGGCGCATCGCCTGGGCCTGACCGTCGACACGCCGTTCAAGCCGGCGACCGGCGAGCGCTGAGAGAACAGGGCGCGCCCGAGCGTGTGCGCTCGCGTAGCGCGTGAGGTTCAGGTTCTCGCCCGATAGTGCCGCGGGGCGCGTTCGGGGAACATGCCGCATTCGATTGAATGCCGTGTCGTTCGGCACGTTGGACGCGATGAAGACGGGAATGAACCTGCAAACCCAGCGGCGGCTCGAGCAGTTCTTGCGCCTGGCCGAACTGCCGGTCGTGCGGATCGACACGCGAATGGAGTTCGCGGTCGCGAGCAAGCGCTTCTATCTGGAACTCGTCGGGGAGCGCGCCGTCTTCACGCTCCCGCGCCCGATCGAGTCCGTTCACCACGACGCGCCGCTCCGAAAACTGCTGCGCCTTACCCATCCCAGCGAGTTGCCAGGCGTGCCGCTGCGCGCCTTCAAGTTGTCGAAC
>CBJMQH010000002.1:0-37584 GCA_966431825.1 uncultured Trinickia sp. | reverse complement strand
GCCGGCGAGGTCCACGAGCAGCGGACGACCTTCGTTCGCGAAATAGCGCAGACGCGCATCGATCGTGGTCAACTTGCTCAGGTCGGCCTTCGCCCGGACAAGATCGATGCCGTCGAGGCTCACCTTATCGCTGAGCGGCCTCGGCAGCGCGGCAGGATCGTGCCGCGCCGAGCCCTCGCTGCCCGAGGCGGTTTTCGCAGCCGTCGCCCCCGGCGCAAAGTGCGCCACGTAGCGGGCCTGCTCCGCGACGCGCGCAAACGGCTCGCGCGCGTGGTACCGATGAAACTCATTGACCAGTTCGTCCGGCAACGGTGGCCCGCCCGCTTGCGCCGCCTCCTTCAGCTGCCAGAACTCGGCATACCGCGCTACCGTATCGACGATTGTCGTCGACGTGCCGAAGTAGCCGTTGCGCACGCCCGGATTCGCGTCGAAAAGCGCTTTGAGGCCTTCGGGCGAGCGTGCATCTTCGTGTGCAAGCAGTGCCGTCAACCGGGGATGCTGCATCATCAAATAGCTCAAATCCGGTCCGATCACTTCCCCCTCGAAGGCCTGCGCGCTATCGGTGTGCGTCACGCTGGGCGTGAACAGGCCGACATGGGTCGGGACGGCCAGCGACGCGTCCACGCCCGAGCTGCTATTGCGGAGCACACGCACGTATTGGAGATGCGTCGCGCCCATCTTCGCACCCGGCGGCTGCCTGAACTTCAGGACAACGCTGCTGCCGTCCGAGACGTCGAGCGCGAGCCCTTGAAGTTGCCGCACCACCTCGCGACCGTCGAGCTTCGGCTCGCCGGCCGACAAACCCGCATTGAGCCGCTTCACGACTTCCGACACGGACTTTTGCAGCGCCAGCCCCGTCAGCGGCGCCCCACCCTGCGCCGTCAGCGTCACTTGCCAGAATTTTCCGGTCCGGCTTGGATTGATCTGGCGATCGGCATAGAGGAATTTGACTTCCGCGCTGAGCGTCACGTTACCGGCGCCATTGGACACGCTGATCGGACTCAATGATTTGTGCCATCGTTGCGCGATCGAATTGAGCGCGCTCAGTTTCGCGCCGCCCGACGCCTGCAGTTTCACGAGCGCATCCCAGCGCTGCCAAACCATCTCTTCCTTGAGCGGACCGTTCTTTTGCACGTCGTACTTCTTCATCGGCAAATAGAGCTTGTCGAAGAGTTCGCGCGTTTTCGCGTAGCTGGCGTCCGCATGATGGATCGCGTCGCCGACACCGACGCCCTCGCCCCCACGCGAAAGCAATCGCTCCTTCAGGATTCCTATATGCATCCCGACGGCACCGAGCGCGAGACTGAGCGCCGCGTGGCTCTGCGCGACGAACGCGTGAGGGTCGGCCATCGCCTTCGCCTCCGAGTACCGTCCGTGCCAGAGCTCTTCGTTCAACCGGGCGAATGCCTCCGCGCGCTCCAGGCTCAATCGTGGCCGTGCCGCCTTCGGCATGGAGCTGTCCGGCTTGGCGAGCATCTGCGCCGCACTCTCGACAAAATTCAGGTACAACGCCTTCAGGCGCTCGGACTCGGCCGTCGCGTGACGCAGCCGTTCGACGCCCGGACGTGAAATCGCGTCGTGAAACTGCGCAGGGACCGACGTGTCGTCGCCATAGCGCTTCCGATCGTCGCTCGAAAGCGGCGTCAGCGGCCCCGCGCCTGCCAGGTTTCGCCGCACCGTATCGTAAAGATGCAGCTCGGGTGGCGCCGTGTCGGCACACAGTGCGTCGATCTGCGCGAATACTCCGAGCGTCGCTCTGAAGTCCTTGTGATGCGTCGGATCGAGCAATTGATGCGGCGCGTTGGCGGTCTCCGTAAAGAACTGAAGCAGATCGCTCTTGGCCATCGCGCTGAACGTAGCGCCTGCCTCCAGCGATGTACCGCCCGTCGTCGCATTGCCCAGATCCGCCTCCACGCCGACGGCCACCTGTCGAAACGCGAGTTTCCCGTCGGCATAGGCAACAGAAAACGGCACGTCGTCGCGGGTCGCGCGCGGAAGCGCCTTCCCCGCAGCCAAATCGCCACGCAACGTTTCGCCTATCGCAGGATAGGCCGTGGCAGCAAGTGCCCTGAACGACGGACGCCCGGCACGCTCTCCGAGATGGCCGTCGAGCATGTCGGCGAGCAGCCCCATCTTTGCGCCGTTAAAGCCCTTCTCCAATTTCTTGTCGGCAGCGAAATATGGCGTGCCCGGCGACTGCACATAGTTGCGACCGACAAGACGGGATACTTCTGCGCGAAACCGCTCCCAGCCATGCACGAGCTTGCGCGTTTTGGGGCCGGCCGACGTGATCCACGAGCGGTTCGCCTCGAAGTTCGCGATCAGCTTGCCCAGTTCTTCCAGGTTGTCGTGCTCGAGGTATGTGCTGCCACCCGTGAGCGCCGCCTGCCCTGTCAGGCTGGCCGCCCAGTTCGCGATCTTGCCGCCCATGCCGCCCTTCATGGCGATGCCAGCGGACGTCCAGAAATCGATGTCGCGGTCGTCATCAGCGAACAGCGTGCGCCCTGCGGTCAAGCTCGCAGAAGCCGTTGCGGCCCCGGCGGAATACTTCAAGCCCGCACCGGTCGCGGTAGACACGTTCGGCCCGGAGACCCCCCGGCCGATGCCCGGTGCCGCGCGTTCGAGGTTCGTCGCCTCGCGCTTGGCGTAGCGCTCGACGGCCTTGGCCGCCGCCGCGCTCAGATGCGTTCGCTTCAGCTCGGTCAGCATGCCTGCGATCAAGTAGTACGACAAAGCGTCGCGACGCTCGCAGCTGCCCGAGACCCGGTCTCGATCGAGATAGCGCGCCAACGTCTTTGCTGTTTTTGACGCCTTCGCGAACTTGTCGCGTACCGCGAGCCCGAAATCATCCGCTTCAAGCGCGGTATCTTGAGCCGCCAGCGTGCCGATACTGCCCAGTGCCTCTGCAAGCTTCGCATGCAGCCGCCCAGCCGTGGGATGCCGTGCCATCAACGCGTCGGGAATCGGCGGCAACGCATCGATCAACGCTGCAACCGTTTGCTGCAGATGCGCCTTGTGCAACGTCCCGTCTGCGCCGAAGACCGGCCCGTCGGGCAGAGACGACGCGCCCGTTGCTGTGCCCGCGGCAGCCTGCGTCTGCCTGCGCGCAGCCTCGCGCTGCACGGCGCGCGTCATGCGACCGGACAGTGCAGGGTCTCTCAAGTCTCTCTGCAGTGCCTCGTCTGTCAACTTCGCAGCTTGCTTCTGTTGCGTGCGCCCCGTCAGCCGGTCTGCGAGGTCGCGCAACCGCCCCGGCATCTTCGATTTCGCACGATGATTCGAGTCGCGAAAAACCGACACATGTGTCGGCTCACGTTCGTCTGGTGCGCTCTCTTGTGTCTCGGCTCCCATTGGCGACACAACGTTCGACACGCTTCTCATTCCCGGATCTCCCATAACGCGACGGGTGGCTCACCGCGAGCAAAGTCAATGCGGCACTCAACATTCGTATGAGTAACGCATTGACCGATCTCATTGCCTCGATAGTGGAATTCCCCTATCAGCGCTTGCCGATGCGGGCGGAAGCAAACGCCGCACAGCAGTGGAAGTCAGGCTCATACCTCCCGGCGCGGCGATTCTGGCGGCGTTGCGAAGGGCGTCTCCGGCGGCGTTCCAGCCGGGGTAACGAAGGGCGTCTCGGGCAGCGTGCCCGCCGGCGCAGCAACTGAGGCTCGCGCCTCGACAGTGCTGCCGCCCCCGCGTTCGGTCATCGGCGCGCTGCGGCCTTGACGGCGCAGAGCGTGTTCGTTGCGGAGCATCGCGCGGGCTCCCGCGTCGCGCGTCTCAGTGTGGTTCATCGCTGCCGAGTTGATTTCGCGCATGTTCTGCACGATCGCGACAAAGGCATCGAGCAGCGGCCGGCCCTCGTGTGCGAAATAGCGCACGCGCGCGTCGATCGTTGCCAGTTTGCTCAAGTCGTCTTTCGCGCGAACGAGATCGATGCCGTCGAGGCTCACTTTCTCATTGAGCGGTCGCGGCAGCGCGGCCCCGGCGGCACTCGCCGAACCCGGTGCAAAGTGCGCGACGTAGCGCGACAGTTCCGCTGCGCGTGCAAACGGCTCATGCTCGTGGTACCGATGGAACTCGTTCATCGCTTCCTCGGGCAGGGCGGGCCCACCCGCCGCCGCCGCTTCCTTCGCCTGCCAGAACTCGGCATACCGCGAAACCATGTCGACGATTGTCGTCGGGTGGCCGAAGTATCCGTTGCGCACGCCAGGGTTTGCATCGAATGCCTTAACAAGGCCCTCCGGGGATCGGGCGTCTTCGTGTGCAAGCACGGTGGTCAACCTGGGATGCTGCATGATCAGATAGCTCAGATCCGTTCCCATCACCTCGCCTTCGAGGCCCTGCGTACTGTCCGTGTGCGTAATACTCGGCGTGAACATCCCCACGTGTGTCGGGATCGAAACCGACGCGTCCAGGCCCGAACTCGTATTGCGCAACACACGCATGTATTGCAGGTGGGTCGCTGCCATCTTCGCACCCGGTGCCTGTCTGAACTTGAGAACGACACTGCTGCCGTCCGAGACGTCGAGCGCGAGCCCTTGAATTTGCCGCACCACCTCGCGCCCATCGAGCTTCGGCTCTCCGGCCGACAATCCAGTATTGATCTTCTTCACCACTTCAGACACGGCCTTTTGCAATGCAAGCCCGGTCAGCGGCGCGCCGCCCTGTGCCGTCAGGGTAACCTGCCAGAACTTCCCGGTTCGACTGGGATTGATTTGCCGGTCGGCGTACAAATACTTCACCTCGGCGCTGAGCGTAACGTTTCCCGCTCCGTTGGACACGGAAATCGGGCTCAGCGATTTCCCCCAGCGTGCCGCGATTGAATTGAGCGTGCCCAGTTTCGCGCCCCCCGATGCCTGCAGTTTCACGAGCGCATCCGAGCGTTGCCACACCATTTCTTCCTTGAGCGGACCGTTCTTCTGGACGTCGTACTTCTTCATCGGCAAATAGATCTTGTCAAACAGCTCGCGCGTCTTCGCATAGGTTTTATCTGCGCGACTGATCGTGTCATCGCTACCGGCGCCCGGGCGTTGAGCCAACCGCTCCTTCTGAATGCCGATATGCATGCCCACCGCACCTAGGGCGAGACTCAGCGCTGCGTGGCTCTCGGCGATAAACGCCCGTGGGTTCGCCATCGCCTTCGACTCCGGGTATTGTCCATTCCAAATCTCGTCGTTCAGCTGCCTGAACGCTTGCGCACGCTCGAAATTCAGCTGCGGCCGTGCCGCCTTCGGCAGCAAGGCATCCGGCCGGGCAAGCAACTGCGCACCGCTTTCGACGAAGTTCAGATAGAGCGCGCCAAGGCGCTCCGCCTCGGCGGCTGCCCGCTCCACCCGCTGCGCACTCGGTGCTGAAATTGCATCGCGAAACTGCGCGGGAATCGCAGCCTCGTCGCCATAAATCTTTCGGTCGTCGTCCGAAAACGGTGCCGATGGCCCGCCCCCCCCAAAGTTCCGCCGCACGGTGTCGTAAAGATGCAACTCAGGCGGCACAACGCCCGTGCAAAGTGCATCGAGCTGCCGATGCAATCCCAGGGTCGCCTTGAAATCCTTGTGATGGCTTGGCTCGAGCAATTGATGCGGGGGGTTTGCCGTCTCGGTAAAGAACTGGATAAGGTCAGCTCTGCCAATCAAGCTGAAGGTACCGCCTGCCTCGATCGAAGTACCGCCCGCCGTCGCGTTCCCGAGATCGGCCTGCACGCTGATCGTCCCTTGCCGGAATGGAAGCGGGCCGTCAGCATAGGCAACCGAGAAAGGCACGTCGTCGCGCGTCGCGCGGGGAAGCACGCCTTCGTCGGCAATCTCCTTGCGCAACGTTTCGCCTATCGCCGGATAGGCCTTGGCTGCAAGTGCTTTGAATGACTGGCGCTCGCCTCGCTCGCCGAGATGCTCGTCGAGCATAGTCGCAAGCAACCCCATCTTCACACCGTTGAAGCCTTTCTCCAGTTTCTTGTCGGCTGCGAAGTAAGGCGTGCCCGGCGACTGCACGTAATTCCGGCCCACAAGTCGCGACGCATCGGCTCGAAAGCGCTCCCAACCATGGACGAGCTTGCGCGTCTTAGGCCCTGCCGACGTGATCCACGAGCGGTTCGCATCGTAGTTCGCGATCAGCTTGCCGAGCTCCTCCAGCTTGTCGTGCTCGAGGTAAGTCCCACCGCCCGAAAGCGCAAGCTGACCGGTCAAGCCAGCGGTCCAGTTCTTGAGCTTGTCGCCTGCACCGCCCTTGAACGCGATACCGGCTGACGTCCAGAAGTCGACGTCGCGATCGTCGTCGGCGAACAGCGTCCGCCCTGCCGTCACGTTCGCCGAACCGTTGGCTACCACTGCCGAATACTTCAAACCACCGCCAGTGGCCGTGGAGACGTTCGGCCCGGAGACCCCTTTGCCCAGTCCGGGCGCCACGCGCTCGAGATTCTTCGCCTCGCGCTTGGCATAACCGTCGACAGCCTCTGCGGCGGCCGCGCTCAGATGTGTACGCTTGAGCTCGGTCAAGAAGCCGGCGATCAGATAGTACGACAAAGCATCGCGTCGCTCGCCGCTGCCCGACACGTGCTCACGGTCCAGATAGCCGGCCAACGTCTTGGCCGTTTTGGATGCCTTCGCGAACCGGTCGCGAACGGCGAGTCCGAGATCGGCCGAGTCGAGCTTCGTATCGGCCGTCGCCAATGTCTCGATACCCTTCAGTGCCTCGGTCAGCTTCGTATGTAGGCGCCCGGCCGTCGGATGCCGGGCCGTCACTGAATCCGGGACCGGCGGCAGCGACGCAATCAAGCCAGCAATCATTTGCTGCAAATGGAGCTTGTTCAGTTTTCCGTCCGCGCCAAATACCGTGCCCTCAGGCAGCGGCGGCGCTTCTGCCCGCGCGATCGCGCCTGCGGCACCGACCGGCGCCCCGCCCGCGGCGGCTCCGATCGCGGTGCGGGACGTCTCGGTCATCTCGGTCGTCTCGTTCACGGGCAGCTCGGCTGCGACGTCAGGTGCTGCCGCAACAGTGTTGTCGATCTGAACCTGGGGTCTGGCGCGTTCGCGCTTCGCAACTTCGCGCTGAAGAGCCCGCGTCGCACGGCCCGACGACGGAATCGAATCATCGAGGTATGCGCGCAGGCGCTCGTCGGAAAGACGTGCGGCGTGAGCCGCTTGCTTTTTCGCCGTCACTTTGTCGAGTGCCTGCCGAAGCGGGTCCGGCAATGACGACGTGCGCCGTTGGCCCTGAGCCGGCAGCCGACCCGATGTTTCGGACACACCTTGTGCCGCCGTACCGGCAGCAGCCTGCGCCTGTCTGCGCGCTGCTTCCCGCTGCACGGCACGGGTCATTCGCCCCGACAAGTCCGGATTCTCCAAATCTCGTTGCAGTGCCTCGTCGCTCAGCCGCGCCGCCTGCCTCGATTGCGCACGCCCCGTGACTTTGTCGGTCAAGTCACGCAAAGGGCCCGGCATCTTGGATTTCGCGCGACGATTCGCGGCAGGCGCAGCAGGCGCCTGAGCCGATTCGTCCGCTCGGCTCTCTTGTATCGCGCTCCCGGACGTCGACGCAACGTTAGTTACGTTTCTCATGTTCATCTCTCCAATTGCGCAACAGGTCGCCGCCGCGCGAGCAAATACTGCACACTAATTTAATTCGTACTACCAACTAACTGGAATAATCGACCTTAAAAAAATCGTCTGTCTGTTGCCATGATCGATTTGCCGTTTCGCCTTTTTCGCAAAACCCCTCGCCGGCACCGAAGCTTGAGCGCATTCTCAGTAGGCATATTTTCATCGATCCGACATGCAGCGAAATCGCGGGGCCTGCGACGAATCTTCGTCGCCCCCGGGCATTTTCAATTCCGCTTACTTCATCTGTTTCGCGGTGAGAAGCGGTCTTTCGCCACAATCAAAGTCACGAGAGCTCACGCGTTTAGCATGGGCCTGGTATCTCCGACATCGTGGCTGCGATCATGAAATCCCTGTTCCAAAGATGCTTGCCGATGGCCTTTTCCCGGGGCGCACCGCCGCCCGGCATCGCCGCAACAGTAGGACAGCAGGCACGCGATGCAAGCGCCCCCGCGCCAAGTTCCCGGTCGCTTCGCGGCACCGTCAAAGGCCGTCTGTCCCAACTGTTCGATATCAAGAAAGTGCCGCATAAACCTGCGGTCGCGGTTCAGCGGTGGGACGAAGAAGCAACGCTCGGCATTTGCGAACGCTGGGCCGAAGGTCAGCGGCGCAAGCCGTCGGCCGTCAGCCTGTCACGGCTGGCGGCGCTGAACTTCGAACGGGCGCGGCCCGATGCCATTCCAGCGGACATGAGCAGTCAGCGCCTGTTGCCTGTCGGCTCGAGCGAAGACGACTACAACCGCGAAATGATCGTGACCTTGATCAAAGCGGTCAGCCCTTATGATGTTGACGCCGTCATCGACAGCTTTAAAAAGGCAGGTACGGGCGGACTGCACCGCAAATCGGTGACCGCCTCGTCGACAATGGGCGGCGCATTGAGTGTCGCGCAACTCGCAGCTTCCTCCCACCCTCCCGCCAAGACCGCGCTTTCCGCAATACAGGTGTTGATGACCGGGTTGACGACGCAGTTGGCGTTCGACTCGGCCGACCTTAGAGTCGGCACGGCGGGAACGGAGGAGGTCATGCCCTTGGGCAAGGCCGATGCACCGCCGAGCGCGAAGACGGGCCCCAACGTCCTCCAGGCCTCCAGCCGCGTCGTCTGGGACCTCCGCAAGATCGGTCACGCAGTCGCGAAGATGGAGCGCGCGCAGCAAGCACTCGACGAAGCTCACATACGCGTCGACGATCCGCTCGCCACGCCGGCCCAGCGCAAGCAGGCCGAGCGCGACGCGGCGGCGGCGGCTCAGGCGCTCAGTATCGCGTACGCGCGGTTCTGCCTCCGCAACGAATTGAAGACCGACTACAAAACGGCCGCGGAAAGCGCCAAGATCGAATATCACGGCAACAAGCACTACATCGCCAACAGCGTGGCCTCGGGGGCACTGAGCGTGAGCACGACCCTGCTCGGCGTACTCACGCCGGTCCTGGTCTCGGCTACCGTCACGGCGGGCGTCACGGGGGCGGCTGTGGCACTCGCGGCGCTGCTATACGTCGCCTATCAGTTGAGCCCATTGCCGAGCAAGGACGGCGAGGCCAAAGCGAAGCGTGCCATCGTCGCCCTCGCGAAGTCGATCGATCTTTTTGCCGGCAACGCGGCCGCGCAGCAAAAGGCACGCGCTGCGGCGTATCGTGCCTATATCGCCGAAAAACGTTTGACGCCAGACCTTGAGCTGCGCAAGCAGGCAAAGGCACGCCTGCTTGCGCAGCTCGAGAAGATTGCGCGCGACGATACGACGGAAAAGGACGTCGACCCGCAGCAAAACTGGCGTGACTACACGGGCTACCGTCGGAACGTTGAGGCAGCAGCAGGCGACGAAGCTGCCGTTCACGCGATCGAATCGGCCTTCACAGATGAGATCGAAGGCCGATTCAATAGCGCAATGGTCGGCGAGGCTTGGAAAACGCCCGAACGCATGCGCTTCGACAGTATGGGCAGAATCTTGTCGGGGACCATCAGCGAATCGATCGCGTCGTTACATGCTCACAACGCCGAGGCGGCACGGATGGCGTCGCGCGATTCGAAACGGGACGCTCGTGCGCGATTGCAGGTCCATGCGGGCGCGCGGGCCAACGTCAAGGCGGCGCTGCGCGACTGGATCTATTTCGAGGTCGCGCGCTCGCGCATGAAAGCGGCGCTCGGCGAGGCCGAGCCGGCCCGTGCGCGCGAACAAATGACGGCGGCCGCGCACGCACTGTCTCAGGTCGCGAATCGGTCGGCGCGCGACCTGTTCAGCGGCGATGCCAGCAAGCAAGTCGATGCAACCGAAATGGCCAAACGCATGACGATCGGTGAGCGCGAGCGCTATACGGTAACCAACGGCGGCCCCGCCGCGCTGGGCGGCGTCGCCAACATGCTCGGTGCGACCGCCGGTCTCGGCCTGAATGTCGAGAAGGCTGTCGCACTCAGTCATGGCGTTCAGACGCCGGCGCAATTCGGCGATCAGAACGACGCTCGGGTGCTGGCCCAAAGCACCGCGCCGGTCACCGCGCCCTATACGGCAGCCGAGCGAACGCGCTTTCAGAAGACCGGGATGGCTAAACTTGTCAAGACGATCGCCCGCAAGGGCGAGCGCGTGAAGACAACGCTGGCGCTGCCGACAAACGACGGCAAGCCATTCGATTTGCTAGACCGGGGCTGTGATGCGGCGCTGGAAAAACTGGTCGACGAACTGGAAGCCACGCGCGACATTCCGGACGAAATCGCCGTGTCCCTCGGGGGCGAAAAATTGCCACCGGGAAAGTTCGACGGCACGACTGCCTACTACAAGTGGCGCTATGAAAAAGCGCCCTTCTCGGCGAAGGCCAAATTCCTCTCGCGCCGGATGGGGATGCTGGCCGGCAGCATCGGCGTCTCGGTCGCCTCCCCGGTTGCACAAGGCATCGCACAGATTCCGCTCAAAACGACGCGAGCGGACATCGATCGCGGAAATGCGATGAGCGCGCGGGTACGCGAGCGCCTGACACGAGCCGCCGCCCCGCCGCCTCAGGACACGGCTCCCGAGGTTGAAACCCCTGCAGCACAAGAAGAAACGCCGTTCGCAACACCCGTCGGCACGCCGCCTGAAACACCATTCGCAACGCCCGACGAAACGCCGCCTGCCTCGCCGCCACGGGCGCCTTCGGGCGAGACGGTCGATCGCGATGGAGCAGCGCCTGCAACGCCTACGCTCACCGCCCCCACGCCAACCGCAGCGCGTCCACCAATAACAGCGCCGGGATCCGACGTTGAGACCCGGTCGCCTGCGTACCCGGGGTTCGATGCGCAGGCTGCGGCGCGGGCGGCGAACGCCATACCGATACTCGGCGGGCAGACGCCAGTGCCCGTCAAATCCGGCGACAACGCGCATGCGGGGAGATTGCGAGAAACACGGACATGGCTCACCACGCACGGTATCGCGGCGGCACGCAACAGCGGCAACGCAATGAATTGCCTGATCATCGCGCTGTTGCAACACGCGACCGGTCGGTATGGTCCCGAAGCGGAGCGAGACCATGCGGCGCAAGCCGCGCGCTTTCGCGAGATGCTTGCCCGCAAGCATCCAGGCATCAACGAAGGCGATCGAATGCTGTATGCCGACGAAGCACCCGCCGTCGATCTGATGCGGATGCTCAACGAGGCGTACGGCCTCAGCATGGACTTGCACGAAGTGCGCCCTGGCCCTGCCGGTCCAGTGCGGCTGCCTTCGTTGGGGACGGGTAAAGACCCGGTCGCCGTCCTGTTGTCCAACAGCCACTTCGAGGCACTACACCCCGCACCGCACGCTTCCGCAGCAGCGCGGCAGACCATTGACAAAAGGCGAGCAGCCCGCAGCGCAACCGAGTCCGGAAAGCGCAGCGAGTGGCCGCTGCCCGCTCGCCTCCCCGCGCTGCTCACGCGCCGCTTTTCCAAGCGCAAGTCGTAGCAACCCTCGAACTTCGATCAAGGAAACCAAACCCATGAGTTCACATCGCGTCAATCGCTCGTCGGATACGCGTTATGACGAACCGCCGACAGCACCCTCGAACCCGAGCCCCGCGCGCGGCACTGCAACCGGGCGTGCACGGCGTCAACTGCCCGCCGGCATCCCGACGAACCGGGCTACGCGGTCTGGCGACATACCCGAGAGCAGCGCGCGGCCAAGGGCGCCAGCCCCTTCCGCAAGCACCCGTCGGCGCACTTCGCGAGCCCGCACGCCACCGCCGCCGGCGTCATCCGCCACACCGGCGTCACCCGTCATGTCGTCCGACACCGTTAGGGTCGCTCACCCGGCCTCTGCGGTACGTGGCTGGCCACCCACCGAGAACGTGGAACGCGTCGCATACGACCCGACGGCCGACTCATTTGGCCTGCCGGCGGGCGTCATGATTCATCAACTGGCCGAGCCAATGGTTCGTTGTGCCGATGGAATCGTACGCCGCTATCCCCGCTCGGACGACGGTAGCCCAAACTACCGGGCGCAAGTCGAAAAAGGCGTTATCTACGACGCCCCGAGAGAACTCATCTCGCGTCGCATCGGCGGGATCGAATTGTCCCCTGATCGAACGCAGATCGCGTTCAAGGTAGAGGACTACGCGGTCAGCCCAATCCGAATCGGGCAAGAATTCAAGGCATACCCGTTGCCAAACGGGCGCCTGCTCGTGCCGCAGCCGGGATTCCGCGCCTGCACGCATGCGTGTGAACTGATGATGCTGCTTGACCACGGCGACGTGGCGCTCGAGCATGCCGATAGCTACGAAGCTCGATCCCTTGAGCGGCGCGAGATGGAGGACATCGTGTCTTCCTTGCGCCGCCAAACGGGTCGCGAGCCGGTCCTGGCCGGCTACTCGGTCAATTACACGAGAAGCGTACTCGGCGGCCGCCATGAGACACGCAAGCAAGCATGGCGCGATATTGCCCGCAAGATCGAGGAGATGGGCCCGTGTATCCTCAGCAAGCGCGGTCACGTCGTCATGCTCGATGCAGTCCGGGAAGAGGCGGGCCATTTCTTCCTGACGATCCGCGAGCCGTTTCACGGCACATGCATCGAGTTCCAAGACTCGGCGCAGTTTTTTGCCGACCAGCACGGTATCCCGGACCCCACCGAGATTCACTTCGAAGCCATCTTTTTGCCGCACAGGCCCCCTGCCGTCCAACCCGACACTGGCGGGGCGACGCGCTAGCGAGCCGCCCCATCCGCACCTAGCGAGTCCGCGAGAAAGAAAACAGCTTCGCCCCGAGACTTGTCCGCGACCGCGCCGGCTGTCCAGACGCTGTCGCGGCCGCAGAGACGGCATCCGCCTCGCGTATCCGGGCCGTCGGCGCCGCGGAACTCGGCCGCCGCGACGAGGCCTGAGCGCTAACCGGGGAGCCGGTGTTGCTCGACATCACAGCCTTGAAGGGCTTGGCCGGCAAGCCCTGTTGCCGCGCCGGGCCTTGTGACTGCGAGCGCATGAGCTTCGGCAAATTTGGCGCCTGCGGCGGCAGCGCGCCGCTGGGCGCTTTCACCGGATGGATGCCATCGTTCGCGAACGCTTGCAACAGCGGCTGAGACGCGGCTGCCCGCTGCGCACTCGGCATGAGGTCGCAGCCGACGATCTTGCCGTCCAGGTCGTATCGCAATTGCGCCTCTGCCGTAAACAGCGCACGCGAGGTCTCCGCACTGTCGTTGAACGCGATCACAGGCAACGGATTGACAGAGAAGACGCTTCGATTCGCGTCGGTGTTCTTGGCGCAAATATCCGTCAAGCGATAGGGTGCCGGCATCGTCCGCGCCAGTACGTTGATCTCCTCCCAGGACATCGTCCCCTCGAGCATCAACTTGTTTACCGTGTTGATATACGAGGGGTCCATCTGGAACACGAACCGCGTATCGTTCGTTCCTTCCGCATTTGCCATCGCCTGCATCGCGGCGGCTAGGCCCGGCACCGATTCGCGCGCGTGATTCGACTGATCCATGACCGTGCCGAGGCTGCGGTGCGCGCGGCTCTTCGTTTTGCCGTCCTCCAGCGCCGTGACGTTCGGAATGTCGAACTCGATCTTCGCGCCCGGCATCAGCATCGCCGTCCCTCTTTGCGCATGCTCATCTTGAAGCAGCAGATGTTCAGCGCGATTGACGAACGCGGCCCGCTCATGTTCGCTCGTAGCGCTCCAGGTGGTCCGCGCGTCTTTCAGGGCCGCCTTGACGGATTCCTTGAACTTGGCGCCGCTTGCGTTGAAGTGGCCGATCGCCTGGGACGGGAACGTCGCTTTGGCAAGCGCCGCCAGTTCGCGCCATTCGTGCTCCTCGACCGGCGCCGCCGTCTTCCAGTCCAGCGTCCGCTTGAAACCTTCCACGCCGGACCATTGCACGCTGGCACCGGTGAGGTTCACATTCAGCGATCGCAGCGCCAGCGTGAACGCCTCGCTGACATGCGGCAACAAGCCGCCTTGCTCGACGAGCAGCGCAAACGCGTTCGCGTTCACGCCACTCCCGCCTTGATATTCGAGGCCGGAAATCGGCTCCCATGCATGCTGCAGCTTCAACATGAAATCGCGCGCGGTCCAGCCCACGTTGACGCCCGCAAACCCGCGTTGCAATCCGCTCTGCTGAAACCCGTGTGCGGCAGGCCCCATCGCCGGGCCAAACGGCGGAATCTGGTCCGCATATCCCATGAGTCCGCCTGCACTGAGACCCAAGCCGACCTGTTTCTCGCGCATGTCCAACCCGATGGCCCCCTCGTTCATCCCCAGTTCGAGAATGCGGCCCGGATCTTCGTCGGGATCGCACAATCGGCGACAAAATTCGTCGATCTTGTCGGGCTCGACGAGCATGGCCGCGCCCTTGCCATGCATGAGACTGCCGCTTCCCTGCACCTGTCCCTGGACGCGCCCGCCGATCAATTTGTCGATCGGCTTGAAGTCGTAGCCGAACCCGGCGCCCGCACTCCCGCTCTTCACCGACTGGCGGATGAAAAACGCCACCAGCGGTCCCTCGCTCAGTTGATCCGCCGTCCGCTCCACACCGATCGTCGTGGTGCGATCGATGCCGAGCGTCACAAACCCCCAGGCGCCGCCGCGCGTGAAAACCGTTCCCGATGCGGTGGCACCGACCGATGCACCTCTCGATTCGATCCCGAACAGAGTCGAACGGTTGCTCAAGCCTTTCATCGCTTCGGCCAGTTTCACGGCCACCTCGTCACGCTGGCGCGTATCCTTGATCGCGAGACTTTCCTTTAATTTCAGCGTGAGCGGTGCGGCCGGCTTCGCGACTTCCGTGCGGAAATTGCTGACGACTTCCCAATGTGCCTCAGCTTCCTCCCACCCGGGGAAGCCCAAACGGGCCAGCCGCAACACCCTGTCGCCCGCCACTTGTGCCTTGAGCGCTTGTGCCGCCTCGCTCACGCTCGGCTGTGCGGCGGTCACTGCGTCCGCGCTCTTGCGTGCCTGCGTAACAAGCCGCGTCGCCTGCTCGAACGTGTCCAAATGACGACCCACCGCCCCCGTCAGAATCGCCATGTCGCTGCTGCGATCGCGTCGCATCGCCGTATTGGCGGCCGGCAGCGTCACCCCGTGTTCCCGAAGCTGCCGCATCAGCGAACTCACCTGCACTATTGTGTCGAGTTCCGCGCTTGAGAACAGCGAGCCCGACGCGCCGTCCGCAACGCGACCGCGCGATACGGCTTGTGCGCGCTCCGCCATCGCCGAAAACCATTCGTCCATACGCGGCAACAAGTCGTTCGCATCAGGTTTGCCTGCACTGGCTGCCTGTTTCCGTTTCTCGGCAGCGGCAGTGAGGCGCAGGTCCGGTCCCAATACGCCACTGCACACACCGATGCGGCGCAACTCGGCCAGCATTCCAGCCAACGCCTCCGTGCGCAACGATGCGCACGCTTGCGCATCGGCGGGCGACACGGCAGGCGGCACGAACTCGCTTGCATAGGCCACGCGCGGCAACGGGATGGTATCGCGCGAAGACAGGAGACGAGACAGGCTTTCGTGAACTGTTCGCATCGCATCGTACTCGGGCGCCATGTCGTCGCGCCCGTTTCGTTGCTCGCGGATTCGTGTCACGGCACCTTGCGGCATCGTCAACACACGCTCCGCATGCCCGCGCGCCGCACGAAAGCGCCCCTTTCCCCAGTCTGTGATACCTGCTGCGACGGGTGTCACCGTCGCGAACGCCCCCGTCCCCGGAATTCGGAACCGCTTGCCATGCGTGTCCGTCAATGCCTTATCTACGGATTTTTCTCCTGGCGCGATCTCCTGCAAACGATACGTGGCCTCCTTACCGACCGGCGGGAGCACGCGGCTCACGCGTTGGGTGCCATCGCGTTTGTCGACCGTGAGATGCAACGTGCCCAGGTTCGAAGTGAAGAGGTGGAGCGGCTCGTCCCACGAGACGTTAATCCGGCAATTGACCCAGGATGCGGTCGCTCCGTCATAGCGGAACAGCGTCGGCATTTTCGGATTGTCGCCGTGCTGAAGCGGGCCACGTGCCAACGCGAACAACTGGTTGCCGTCGCCGGACACCGCGATCTGCTCGATGCGTGCGTGTCCCGGTAGCGCAGGCAATTGCTCGACGCCGGTCTGCGGCGCGCTACGGGTCACCTTGTCGTCGTCCCCGAGCTGATAGACGACACCCTTGCCGTCGACCGCAAAATCGCGCACGGGGCGGCTCGCGTCAGTCAGCTGCGTGACGCGGCTCACATGCTCCTGCGCCGGCAGCACACCCGCGCTAGCACCTGCCCGAGCGGGCAAGCGCGCCTGATCGCCGCCCATCTCCAGCTTCAACACATGCATTCGCCCGCTTCCATCGCGCTGCATGGCATAGATCGGCTTCGCGTCGCTCAGGCCGGCCGGTCCGAGCTTGAGTCCTGCAATTCCCTCGAGCGGGCGACCATCGGCTTGCAGGAGTGGGGCCCAACTTCTCGCTCCCTCTTTGACGCAGAGTTGCCCCTTGTGCGTAATGCCGAACGCCAGGTTCTTGCGATACTCGACGACCGATTGCATCTCGGGGTCCTCGAGACCGCGGTCGTTGACGAGCAGCAGCGGCTGCTCGGCATGGAATTGGGGCTTCCAACTCTGCCCGTCCCATACTGCGGTCGATCGTTGCCCATGGCTACTCGAGAACATCGCGTGTAACGCAACGGCCCCCGCCGACGCGCCCGACAGCGGAGCAAGCGACAGCCCATCGGCCCGCCACCCTTCACGCCCATCGGCTGCGTGCATGGGATTGGGGACGCGGCGAGCCACGATGGCGCCCGATGACGCACCCTCGGCCTGAGGTTCCGCTTGATAAAGATGCCCTGCCCGATCACGCAGGAACATCGTCTTGCCATCGGGCGCGAGGTGAAAATCCACCGCACGCGCTCGCGCCACCGGCTTGCTCGGATCGCCCAGTTCGATCGGATCGAACGCTGCCCGGCCGTCGGACAACTGCAGATCGATCGCGCGGCTTTCCGCCTCGCCTGCTTTGTACAATCGCCCATCGGTGCCCAACCCCACGTGCTCGCCAGCCCCGGTGACCCGCACGACGGGGCATGCGCTGCCGCCGGCCCAGGTGAACGCCTCGTTGCCGCTCACACTCAGCTTCACGAGCGCCGCGCCGCACCGGGCCCACGCGTGCCCGTCGAGTTGCCGCCCGACCAGTTCGACGGGTACCCGCCCGTCACCGGGCATTTCGACGTACCGCCATTCGCCGCGTGCAGCATCCCATTGGTGCAGCTTGCCATGATGAACGCGCCACGCCCCGCCGTCGGCCGAGGCTGCCAGCCCGGCAAGCAGATCCACCGGCGGCGGCGCGACGAGATCCCCGGTCGTGCGATGCGGTGCGAGCATCACGAGCGGCACCGCCGGACCCGCCGCGCCGACCCAGCGCGTTTTGCCGCTCTTGTAAGTGATCGAATACCCTCCCGATACGTCTTGCTTCGTGAGGTTCGCCACGGCATCCTTCCTGTCGTTGAGCGACTTCTCGAGCCGACGTGCCTGCTCGCCCGATAACCCGGCGACCGACGGCCGCACGCGCACCTTTCCGTTCTCCAGCTTCAACGAAAACGCCATACTTTCGTGCGATGCGGCCGCGGCCTGTTCGCCTTCAGGTGAGACACGGTCCTTGCCGCCACGTGTCAGGCCGATCGCCTTCGCCAGCCGCTTCAGACCGCTGCGCGGCGATGCAACCGCCCCGCCACCGGTTCCGGCGCGCTGCGTCTGGCCGCGCGTGCTCAACCCCTCGGGCTTGCGAGCCTGGTTTCTCGGCTCCCCGCTTGCGCCTCGCATTGCAGGTGCCGCTTCCTCGTTCGGCAATTTTGCGCCGAAACAACTACTGAATATTTTGCTCAGGTTCATGGTGGCTCTCTAAGAATAGGTTTTTAGGTACCCTGTTCCGGCGCGCATGGTCGTGTACATGTACGAACGTCACTGCCCACCGGACATCGCGCGCCGCGCGAATGCGCTCGCCGCGGCTGCATGTCGAATGCGGGCAGGACACGGAAGCGATCGGAAATAAGCCGACACAAGCACCACGCAAGTGCGGGCCGGTGATCGGCGAAGGCGCGCGAACGAATCACACCTACGGCAAAGGAGTCACCGCGATAACATCGCCTCGGACATCGGAAAGGAGTACTGCGGAGTTATATTTCAGACGCCATTCGGACGGCGGCACCGTCGACGAATTGCCGGGTCTGGCAGCGAAGACAGCCGGCAACGCCCGGCGATGGAATTTTTGTTTAGTGTAGGGAGGCAACAGCGAAATGGGGGTTGCCGCGTTTGCGCGGGGCCAGCCGGGCAACCGGCACGGCGGCCGCATCAGTCGTGTCGCCAATAGCGGTCGCCCAGCGCCCGATCGGGTTCGGACAGACAGGGATTGTCGATTCGGATGATCGTTCGGCCCGCGATCTGAGCCCGTGCCAGCGCGTCGCGGATATACGGGTGTGCGTGAAACAGCTGCATGTACGAACCGTCGCGCACCGCCGCCCGCAAGCCCGATTCGATCGTCGAAGCGAGCCGCTCATCGCGCTTGTTCGTGTAAAAGATGAAATCGGACCGATATGCCAGCAGGAGATGGCGCTCCACCACGACGTCAGGTTCAGTCGCGCGACGCTCAGCCAATTCCGGGTACGCCTCGAGCACGCTTCTCGGGAAATAGTCGATGCGCCCGGCCTGCGTCATCTGGAACAGCGATGCGTAAGTCGAGGTCTCGACGTGCAAACCAGCGCGACGCAGAATGCCGACGTCCACCCAGCCGATACCCTGGCCCGCCGTCATCGCACGCAACTGTTCGAGCGACCGAATTTTGTCGAACTCCGGTTGTCGGTCTCGCCGAATGAGCAGAACGCGATAGCCGATCAAACCACGATGGATAGGAATCCGAATTGGGCGAAGGTTTGCCTCATCCCGGGCCGACATGCTCGTCCACAGCAAGTTGACCGATCGCCCGGCGGCGAGCTCCCTTACGGCGCGGGGGCGCTCCATCACCTCACTGGAAGGGCGGATCGTATATTCGACGCGCGCCTTGTGCATCGCGAGCTCGAGCAACGCTGTGGCGAACGGCACTCTCGCTTCGTCCGAATTCGGCAATCTGGGGTAGACGATCTCGAAGCGCTCGGCCCTGGTCTCGCTGGCGGCAAAGAGCAGCACACAACAGGCGAGCGCAACGCGGACACGGCGCCAGCCATTATACGGCTGCGGCTGGCTTGGACGCGGGCCGCGCCAACTAACAAAAAGCGCCGCCATTTCAGGCTGCGCCAAGCGGGGCCTGTGCGCGGGAGCCCTGCGCAAGGGGCACCGTCGGCCGTCGTTCGACTTGCCCGCGCAAAGCGCTCTCCCCCTCGCTGCGGGGTGCAGCGAGCCGGAATACGCCTACCGCTTCGACGAGGCCGGTCGCCCGCTGGCGGAGCGACTCCGTCGCACCAGCGCCCGCGTCGACGAGCCCCGCGATGTTCTGAGTGATCGCGTTCAACTGTGCCACCGCGCTGCTGATCCGCTCGATGCACGACCGTTGATCACCCGATATGACGACGATCTCGCTCACGATATCGACGACACGCGCGTTGGCCTGCTGCACGTCCCTCATCAACTCGCCGGCTCGCTCGACGCGATCCGTGCCCGCCGCGATCTTGCTCACTGTGCCGTGAATCAGATCGCGAATTTGCCGAGCCGATGTCGCGCTGCGCTGCGCGAGGGAGCGAACCTCCACGGCAACGACAGCAAAACCGCGCCCCTGAACGCCGACACGCGCCGCTTCCACTGCGGCATTCAGCGCCAACAGGTTCGTCTGAAACGCCATGCCTTCCATCACAGAGACGATTTCCAGCATTCGCTCCGATTCGCTGCTGACCTCCTGCATCGTCGATACCACCTGACCGACGACCACGCTGCTGTCATTGGCCACGTCAGCGGCCGCCACTGCCAATGTCCGGGCCTGCTCGACGTTGTCCGTGCCCTCTCGGACCGACTGCGTGAACGCGTCGATTTCGTGCAGGGTCTGCTCCAGGGAGGTGGCCTGTTCTTCGGTGCGCAACGCGAGCTCGATGTTAGCGTCCGCGATCTGCGCGACGGCTGCGTGCACGCTCTCGGTCAACACCCTGATATGCCGAACCATGACGTTCAGCGCGTCACGCATCTCGGTCATCGCCGCCACGACACTTTGCGCGTCGCTACCCGCCGCGTTCACCTCGATACCGAGATTGCCTTGCGCGATTTCGCTCGCGACATGTCGGGCGTAGATCGGTTCGCCCCCGAGTTCCCCGTAGAGGCCACGCCAGATCCATCCGCCGAAAACAATGAGGATCGCGGCCCCAACCGTCGCCGCCACGGATAACGCAAGCATCAACCGCGACGCCTGCGCCAGCGCGTCGTTGCGCCGCCCCTTCGCCGATGCGAGCTGCGCGGCGCCCAACGCATGCAGTGCCCCCAACGTCTCATCAACGAGCAGCGGCAGCTTGCCATAAGCAAGTTCCGCAGCCCTGACATCGCCGACTCGAAGCGCTGAGGTAATAGGCCTGAGCCCATCGACGACCAACCCGTCGTACGCAGACCTAAATTTTTCGGCGGACGTTCGCTCGCTGTGGTCGGCTACCCTGGCGATATAGTCGCTCCACAGTTGCTCGATCTCATGTGTCTTGCTTTCGACCTGATAGATGCCCGCGGGAACATGCGTTTTGTCTGTATCTATTACCACGAGCATCGCCGCCGTGGAAGCTTCGACGAGTCTGGCCTCGATCTTGGCAAGCGCGCGAAATGATTCGACGCCGGTCGAGTAGCCCACGTCCAACTGTGCGTCAGCTGCCCTTATCGCAAAGCAAGCCAGCGCCGCAATCAGGATTGTGATCGCACTCGCCAGACCAATCACCAGGCCGAGCTGGGATCCAGTGGAAATTCTGCGCTTTCGATTCATCCAGCACCTTCCGATTGCAGTTGGACCATGACGCAAATTCATGTCTATTCAATACTCATACAAATTTGGCCTCATTCACATTGCGAACAACACTACATGATCATGTAGGTTATTGTCAGAAAATCCTCAAATTCATTCCAAAGGCATGATAATCACCGCCGCAAACGTTTGCGATCTAGACACGGCCTTCTAACCGAATAGCCTCGACTAAAGTATTCCAATTGATCGCCGTTTACAATTCTCATGAGGGACATCACACACAAAACTGCACAAAACTTCGAGAATCTATACGTATTAGTTATTGATTTCATTAACTACTTTTCATGTATTTGGGCTCAGTGCGCTGAGAGCCAGCGTGCTGTCGTAACCGACACCTCCGTGCGATCGATGAATGAAGCAGCTTTGAGCGATGCCTGCTATCCGGCATTCGAAACATGCCCCAACATAACCGCGGCCCGCACCCGGCTCGAGCAGCTCTGCCTGTGGTTGGGACTCGATGGCTTTCTCTATCAGGCGAATGCGCGTTCCTGCGCCCGGCAGCACACGCGGTTCGAGGTCGGGTTCACGCTATCGAATTACGACCGGGAATGGTTGCGTCTCTATGACGAACGCGACTATGAAGCTGTCGACCCTGCCCTCGTCCACGTCCTGGCCAACGTAACGCCGTTCCTGTGGGAGTCCGGACACTATCGCAGCAAAGCCGCGCGGGAGTTTCGCGAAACCGCAAGAAACTACGGCATCGATTGCGCGGCGACCGTGCCGGTGCACGGCCCGCTAGGTGACGCCGCGGCGTTTACCGTCTTTGCGGGGAGCCGACGAGACGGGCCCGTCGTAGCGAAGCGGCGGCTCGCGAGCGCACTGCCCTACGCTTGCCTGCTCGCACCGCAGTTGCACGAGCGAATACGAAACCTGACGAAGCCCGCTCGGCCCGGCACGGTCTCTCTGACGAAGCGGGAGCGCGAATGTTTGCGTTGGATCGCGGCCGGCAAGAGTACCTGGGAGATCGGCCGGATCCTGAACATCACCGAGCATGGTGTAACCCACCATATCCGCAACATCATGCGCAAATTTGACTGTACGAGCCGATACGTCGCGGCGTCCCGCGCAATGGCGCTAGGACTCATCTGAAGTTTTGCCGGAACTGTCTCGCGTGGGCGGGAGTAGACCCGGATATCGCTCGCGCGATTGACCCGAATCTGATCGAGGTCTCGACGAACGGACTAAGGAGGTAATATGCGTTTACCGTCCGCAATCGGCGTTCTCGCCGATGTCTGCAAAACGTCGTCTGTCCAATATATCGGACAATTTCAATCCGGCGCGCCTGCACCGGTAAGAAATAACAGCAATATCGTAAAACGGGCATTTTTACTGTTGCCTCTCGACGCTTTGGGGGTGCCTGGCACCGCTCTATATTCATGCACGCCATCTGCATTGCAACAATATCAACCATCCGAGGTCAAAGGCCACGCAGCTAAACCTCGCCGCACGCACTCATCATTCAGCATATTCCGAACGAAATGTAAGGATATCCCTACGGTAAAGATACAGCAAGAAATCGCGACTCGTTGTGGGTGCAGCGATTCAACTCTGTCTTCTCCGCACAAGGAGAATGACCAGTAGCAGAACCCGTCAAAAGCTCGATCCGACATCCGGTCGCACAGATCGGGATCGAGGCTTTACTCGATGAAGCGCGGTTGGACCGATCACTCCGCAAACGAGCGCTCAGTGATCGAAGCGGAAACGCCCCTGAATACGACGCCCTGCTTTTGGGGGCAGCGCGTCCACATTTCACGGTTTGAGATTCGCCGGGTGCCAATCATGAACGACGGCACCGTTGATAGCGCCAGGGCCTCGTTGATCCCGGCGCGGTGATGGAGAGCAAAAATGCGATTCGCGCTTGTAACCCGCGACAAGGACTTAGCGGCCAGCCTGGCCGATTGCTTCGCCGACGAGGCGATTTCCGTCGATCCCTTCCGGTCTGAACTGCCATTGTTTCGCGCGATGCGGACAATCGCATTCGACATCGTAATGATTGATGCGAAGAACAACACGATGGTCGTCAATTCGCTGCTTTCCTGGCGCAACTGCAACGCCGACCTCAGCACGCCCGTCATCGTGTTGACGCCGTTCACGAACTGGTCGGCCATGCTCCGATGGATTCATGCCGGTGCGACCGATGTCGCCAACAGGCTCGATCTCGAACAAGTGCGGCTGCGCGTGCATATGGCGCTGCGGCAGCGCACCGAGCAGACGGGAGACGACACCATCGCGCTGGATCGCTATCTGCTTCGGCGTGACATTGGCACGTTGACGCTGGACGGCAAGGAGGTCCCGCTCACGCCGCGTGAGTTCGCCATGGCTTGGCTCTTTTTCTCGAACCCCGGCAAATTTCTCAGCCGAGCCCAAATCGCCGGCAGCGTATGGGGATCGGGCGAGGAAATCGCCGGCCGGTCGATCGAACAGCATATCTACAAGCTTCGCAAGAAGCTGCACCTGTCCAGCCGGGACGGCGTCAGCCTCAAGACGGTCTACGCGTTGGGCTACAAGTTGGACCCGGGCACCCCAGATCCATTGCCGGGCGGAGATTCGACACCCGCGCGCTCGGATGCGCCGGAATCGGATGATCCGGAGTCCGTCGAATCACCGCGCACAAGGTCAGTCCGTGTCCAGGCCGCCAGTCATTGAAAAGACGTTCGATACGCTCGTTGATACTTAGGTCTACTACATGGATCGCTCCGATCTGCTTCGCCGGTGTCGCATCGTATTCGCCGGCGGTCAAGGGCGCGCGCCGACTCTCGCGTATCGTCGGCAGTGAGCGATGTGCCATACACGGCCTGCACCGTCAGCAGATCGGATGGCAGTCGTCGCGCGGCGAATTTCGCGTGTCGCCTTCACAGCAGCGCGCATCCCTTCATGACTACGAGGTCCTCAACATGAGCTTATCGATCGACAATTCATTCGGCGCACAAGGTCTTCAAGGCGCCGACGCCGCGAGCGCTTCGAAGTCGGGTAGCAACCCGACGCAGCAGATCGAGCAAATCCTTTCTGAAGTACTGCAGATGATCGAGCAGTTGGTGCAGCAGGCCATGCAGAAGCAAGGCGGGCAGGCCGGCATGGATGCAAACGGCGGTGGCGGCGGCGCCCCTGCAAGTGCAGGCGGCTCGCCGGCGGAAGGCGGCGGCGCCCCGACGGACGCCGGCGGCGGTGCGGCGCCGGGCGCGTCGGGTGCATCGAACCCGGACGCGGAAGCTGGCGCGTCCCCCGCAAACCAGGCCTCCGACGCTCGGTCTGCGCCGGAAACAAACAGCGCCGACAGCAAGGGCGCCTCGGGCGGCAGCATGATCTCGCAACTCGAAGCCGTGCTGTAACAAATGCTGCAACTGCTGCAACAACTGGAAGCGTCGAAAGGGCAACAGGCCGGCGCAGCCGGTGGTGCCGGCGGCAGCAAGGGCGCGGGCGCTGACGGCCAATCGAATAAGGAACTGCAGATGCTCGGCGAGATTACTCAAATCATGCAGCAGATCATGCAGAAGCCCCAAGGGACGCAAGCCGGCGCCGCGGTCTGATTGCTTTCCGGCACAGGCGAGATAGACGTCTACCGGCTCCGTATATGTGTGCCCCGCGCTGTCCGCGCGGAGCACATTTTTTTTGTGGGTTACGCCCGGCGCGGCGTCGTACCTCGTATCGAGCTGCCTGCGCTCCCCCATTGGCCTGTCGACAAAGCGCAAGCGCGACCGGGATCCGGCCGCGCTTTGCATTAATCGAGGGTTCGTGCGGGAACGCCGGTCAAGACGCAGGCCCCACGTCCTGGGCTGCCGAAACGATACGAGGGGTCAACAGAAACAACCGTTGGAACTTGCGCCCGTCGTGATGCTTGAAGCGGAACAGATTGCCAATGACGGGAATCTTCGATAAGAGCGGCACGCCCGACTCGCTGCGGTCGTCCTGATCCTCGGTATAGCCGGCGATGAGCAGACTCTGGCCTTGCTCGATCAAAGCCTGTGTGTCGATCGTGCTCTTGTTGACGACGGGCAACTGCCCCACCATCGCAGACGTCAGTTTCCCGTCTTCGATATGGACGTCAAGCCGAATCTGCGGCTTTTCCCCGACCGACACGACACTCGGCAGGACGCGCAGCGCAACCCCGGCCGAAATACTGAACAGGCTCCCCGATTCAAATCCCTGCACCGGCACATAGAAAGTCTGCTTGTTATCCATCACCGCTTCCATGTTGTCGAGCGTCGCCACTTTCGGGCTGGCCGTGATCCGGGCATTGTCGGTCTGCTCCAGCGCGCTGATCCGGCTCAGCAAGTACCGTCCGGTTCCGCCGATCACCGCGGTCAACACCGCGCCAGCCGGCGTGCTCGAGACGGCAGAGCCTGCCGCGGAAGAGAGCGTCGAGATCGAACCCGAACCGTTCGGCCCGGCGAATCCCGATGGGTTGACCGAGTCCGGATACCCCGTCTGCGCAGCTTGACCGCTGCCGGTCTCGAAGTCCAGATGGCTCGAATGTGCACGCCAATCGACACCGAGCTCCTGCAACCCCTGCTCCGTGATCTCGATGATGCTCGCATCGATTTCGAGCATGCCAGGTTTGCGATCCAGCGAGGCGATCATGTTCTCGATGGCGGGCATCAAATCGGCGCGCGCACGGACGAGTACGGCATTGTTCCGCGCATCGGCCCGAATGATCGGCGCAGCCGAGCGCACGGGTACCGCCGGCGGGTCGATGCCGCCGGGTCCCTGCGCCGTTGCGGCCGGAAGTGCTGCTGTCGTTGCCTGTGGTCCGCCATCGACGCCGCCAAAAGCCGCAAGAAACGACTTGTTGGACGGAAGCGGGGGGCGTCCGCCAGCGTCTCGCGACGCCTGCGACGACAAGGCCGCCCCCCCTGCCGCACCGGGCAAAGGCAGAAAGGGATTGGCCCGGTCGACCGCCCCCGGTGGCGGGTTCGCACCATAGCCGTCGATACTGCGCAGCCGGTACGCATCACCGCCAGCATGACCTTGAATACCGCCCGCTCCCGCTGCGGGCGCTTCGGGATAGAGGCTGCCGAGCACAGTGGCCACGCCGGGCACCACAATCGGGTCGCCGTTGATCGTCAGCGTCCGGTCCGTCGCCCATGCATAGTGCAGTTTGAAGGAACGCACTTCGGGTTCGTCGTCCACTGCGCTGCTTCTGTCGATCTGATGGGCGACATCCGTGGCAAGCTCGATCATACGAGGCGGCCCCGAAACGACCGCCGTATTGGTCTTGTCGTCGTACAGCACCGGGAATCGCGGATCGGTCACCCCCAGCCTCACGAGCGCACCGCGCAAATCCTGCGTCGACGCGTGTTCGAGGCCGATCGTCACGCTACGCGCCTCGTTCGGCCCCGACACGCGAAGCACCGAACCATCGTAGTACCAGATGAATCCGAACGAGTCGGTCATACGGTCGAGAAAGCGTTGCGGCGTCTCGCCGAATTTCCCGGTCACGACACCGTCTACCTGCGGCGAAATCCAGGTCACGACGTTCTGGCTCGCGCCCAGATCGCGCAACACCTCCTTCAGGTCCTTATGATCCGCCACGTATTCGAAATGATTCGATTTCCACGGAATCGGCCGTGCCAGCGCCTCGCGGCCGCCGATGCACAGCGCGATCACCGCTGCTATTGCGATCGCACTTCGACGGCCAATGTGTTTCGAGTAATTCATGAAGTCTGCTCCGCGGATTAAATGGCCATCACCGCGCATGAGCGACGATCGTTTCAGTAGGGGACTCGTTGAAGTGCTTGCGATAGCCCTTTGCAAGGGTGGATCGGTTCTTCAACCCCCACCGGGCAGCAGCATCGCAGATCGACGGCGTCGGTCCGTTCTCGTCCAGCAAGTCTTCCCGAATGCCCTCGAGCCGAAGCGAGCGGATCAGTCCGCACGGCGTCATGCCTAACGCGCGCTTGAACACGAGCTGAATCGTACGCATCGTCACGTTCATCTCCGCGGCCACCTGACGCGTAGTCAAATCGTCGCGCTCGATGTTCTCGATGATGTACCGATAAGCACGGCGATACTTCGCAGGCAAGCGTGCCGACACCTCGTCGTTGTGAACGGCGGCCGAACGCGCCCGCGGGCTGCTCCCCGTTCGAACCGGCCTTACCTCGGTGCGCAGGCAGCGCAGCGTTTCGGTCGTGTATTGGGCGTAGTACCGCAACGCGCGAGCATGGTCGCCCCGATGCGCTGTGACCTTCGCCATACAGTACAAGTAGTCGAAATCGCGAGAACCCGAGTCGCCTGCGTTGACCGGCACGTGATCCATCATTTCGGCAGCGAAGTCTTCGAGTCCTCCTGCGAAGGCAGCCAACACGACATCGAGCGCAGCGTGAAACACGAACTCGGGATTCGGCGCATTGCGTTTCAGCCGCGCGGCGACGACCGTGGCGGGCGTACTGCGTTCGCCGCACGCAAGCAGCTTCATGCAATGCAACTCGTCGATCCGCAGCGCAAGCAGCGTCGGCTGCACGGCGACCACCATTGCGGGCTCGATCGCAGCTCCCACACACGCCGAGAGTGAAACCGCACCGAATGCAGAATGCCAAAACGCATGATCGTTGAGCGCGCGCGAGCCACGAATCGTCAGCCGAACATCGAACTCCTGCGCAAGCAGTTCGACCACCAGACGAAAACGCGGCTCCTCGTGAGCGTCGGCCATCAGCGCCGCCTGTTGCAGCGCCTCGTCCGCTGACTGCGGCTGCGCGAGCTGGTGATGCACGATCGCCAGCGCGACGAATGCCTCGATCCGCTCCTCGACACTCGATTCGACCTCGCCGATGATGCGTGCAAAACCTCGCTGGGCAACGCCGAACCGCCCGCGAAGCAACGAGACCCAGCCGGTATTGCGGCAGGACTGCACCCGCAACCGCCCTTCGTCCTTCCAAATCGTTTTCTGCGCTCGCCGGTAATACGATTCGGCCTCCTCATGATTTCCGAGAAGCAAAGAAACATCGGCAAGGGCGGTCAACTTCTCGTTGGCCGATGCACGGTCTTTTGCAGGGACACGCTGGCCGATATCGGCAGCATCATCGACCGCACAATATGCAGCGGCGAAATCACCATCGAGAATAGCGGCGCAATAGCGCGGCTGTCCCTTTCGACACTTGAGCCCGGAAAGTAACGCGAGGTAGTACGTTGGATACATGGCTTCGCTCTCTTTGTTCGAATGTGCCCGTCAATTCACGGCCGATCGGGCTGTAGCCGGACATCAGCCGCGCAGAAATCTACGCGCGTCGGCTGCCTCGTTTTGATTGATACTAAGCTGGCCTACTTTTTTTTAATTTCAACAATCTCAGCGCGTTCCACAAAAATCCTCAATCAACACTGAAGTCGCTGTGCCAAAAATGCGCTTTGGCTCCGCGCGGGAAGATCCACACGTGGAGCCAATGCGCACGGCGAGGAATAAATGCAGAAAGGGGAGGCCAGGCCGCGTTGCCTGGCTAGCGGCCCCGCGGCGTTCCTGCCGAGGCTGCGAGCGCCGCGGCCTCACGCAGGAACGCGTCGAGTCGAAGCGACCCGATCACTTGCTGCGCGAACACCGCGACGAGAAAAACGAGCATCAACAGTGCAATGGCGCCGCGTATCGGCTGGCTCAACGACGACGGCTCCAGCTTTTCTGCGGCACGCCCAAGTATGCCGATCGCTAGATCCACCAACACGAGGGCGAGCATCACCGGCATCCCCAGCTTGACCGTGGCTGTCATGATCGAATCGGTCCGCGCGACGATAAAGCTTTGCGCGACGTCCGCCATCGATGGTGTCAACGACGCGAGCGGCCACCACTGAAACGACTCGAACATCGCACCAAGCAGAAACATCATGCCGCCGCCGACATAGAACAACGTGACGGCCATTTGCAGCAGCGTGTTCGAGATCGGCGTGCTCTGGTCGCCGCGCAGCGGATTGTTCATCTGCACGCTGTTGTAGCCAGCCATATCGTCGATCAGCGTGCCGACACACTGCGCGACCCAGAAAACGGTCGAGGCGGCGAAACCTAGCACGGCGCCAAGAAACATCTCCTTGAACGAAATCACCAGCAACTGTGCCGACCCGATCGTGTCGAAGTAGTGGGCCGGCTGCGCTGCCGCTACAAAAAATGCGAGCACGTATATAACGCCGTTGCGCGCCGTACCGGGCAGCATGTCCGCGCTCGTCGGCGGAAAGATCTGGAATGCGACCGCAATGCGAGCAGCGCTCAGCGCAAGCGTGAGAAAGAAGCCCTGATACTCGGCGAACAATCCGGCGAGCACGCGCCCGACAGCCAATCCGTCATACACCGCTTGCCCCTCCCCGCTGAAGACGCACCGCAGCCGTCTCGCCGGCTTCCTCATCCGCGATTTCGTCAATACGACGCTGCAGCGCCGACACGGCACGTCGGTGCTGCTCGCGCGCTGCATCGAGCGCCGCATCCGCTCGACGCAGATGGGCGGCTGCCTGCGCGACCGCACGCGCTTGGGCATGCGCTGCATCCTCGGCCTGGCTCACCGCGGCACGTGCGTCGGTGACCCCCTGTGCGAGCGTCGCCCGGTGCCGATCGTGATCGATATACGTGAGGGGAGAAAGCCCTTCAGCGCATGTCAACAGCGCCGCGATCTTGTCTTCGAGCGACTGCTGCTGTCCTCGCGCGGCGTCAAGGCGAACGTTTGCGCCATCGACCGCTTCGATCAGCCGCTCATGGCGCTCCCGTTCCGCGGCCAATGCCTGTTCGGCACGCTCCCTAGCGCGCTTCTTGGCCGCAACGACAGCCTTCCAAACTTGCACAACAGCGCGACTCATGGCCCGGACTGCCCGAAGTTGATCAGCATCTCGCGCGTCTCGTCGAGCTCGGCAGCCTCGTCGGTCCGCTGACGGACGAAGGCTTCAACTTCGTCGTGCAGTTCAATGGCCTCGTCCGCAAGCGGATCGCTGCCGGCCTTGTATTCGCCGATCTGCAACAGCATTTCGATCTCGTCGTATTTCGCCATCAGACTGCGCAGCCGCCCAGCCCCTGCGCAATGTTCGGGCGATGCCACCTGCGGCATCACGCGACTCAAACTGCCCAGCACGTCGATCGCCGGGTAGCGATTACGCGCCGCGATCTTGCGCGACAGAATCAAGTGCCCGTCGAGGATACCCCGGACCTCTTCGCTGACGGGATCACCGCCCTCTTCGTCGTCGGCAAGCACCGTGTAAAGCGCCGTAATCGATCCATCCCGCCCCATGCCGGCCCGCTCCAGCAAGCGCGGCAATTCGGCGAATACCGAGGGCGGGAAACCGCGCCGCGTCGGCGGCTCGCCTGCCGACAAGCCAATCTCGCGCTGCGCGCGGGCGAACCGCGTGAGCGAGTCCATCATCAGCAGGACCCGCTGCCCCTGGTCGCGAAAATATTCGGCAATCGCCGTCCCCACGTGCGCGGCCTTCGCCCGTTCGATAGACGAACGGTCGGACGTCGCGCATACCACCACGCTTCGCGCCATGCCAGCCTCGCCAAGAATGAGCTCGATGAACTCGCGCACCTCCCGGCCTCGCTCGCCGATCAACACGATGACGTTGACGTCGCACTCGGTGCCCCGCGCCAGCATGCCAAGCAACGTACTTTTGCCCACCCCCGCCGGCGCGAAGATGCCCATCCGCTGACCTTCACCGAGCGCCATCAGACCGTCGATCACGCGCACCCCGGTGCCAAGCTGTGTCTCGATCATGCGGCGCTCGAGCGGGTCAGGCGCGTTCGCAAAAACCGGCACGCTCGCGTGCGCATCGATTGGCCCCGCCCCATCCGAGGGTTGACCAAGCCCGTCGAGCACGCGGCCAAGCAGCCCCGGGCCGACGCGCACGGAGAGCGGCACGCCGGTTCCGGTCACGCGCGTGCTGCGCGAGAGTCCGGTCATGCTTCCGAAGGGTGCAAGCAATACGTGCTGCCGTGCGATGCCGACAACTTCCGCACGCTGCATCAAACTGCCGTCGGCGTACCACAACTCGCATAGCTCGCCGAGCTGCGCATCGATACCCGCCACCTTCACGAGCGTGCCGACCGCTTCGAGCACCTTGCCGTAACGTTCGAACGTCGCGCTGTTGCCGAGCGCCATATCGAGGCAGCGCGCGAAGCGATCGATCGTGGTCATATCTGTCGTATCTGCTGAGGACACCTTCGCACCTCTTTCTAACCTTCGCGTGCGCGAGCCGCCGGTTCAGACTCGGACGCCATGAATTCCGCCGCCCAGGCCGCGCCATTGGACAGGGCCTCCTTGAGTGCCGCCAACTGAGCGCGCAAGTTCGATTCGATGACCCCGTATTCCCATTCGCAAACACAGGTTTCATCAGTCAGGCCCGCGTCGACGACCACTTCGACGTTCACCGGCTGCCCGGCTTCGCTGACGATGTCGGCGAACATCCGCGCAGCGCGCTCGCTCTCGCCGGGTCCGACCGTCACTCTCAAATGCGCCGCGTCCTCGATCGAGCGAGCAACCGCGAGCCCCACGCGCCGCATCAAAGCGTCCCGATCGGTTTCCGCGACGACTTGTTCGACCGACTTCATGACGAGATGTACAAGGCGATCGGCCGCCGCCTGCAGCTGCTGGTGTTCATCGCGAGCGCGAGCGAGGAGCTTCGCGTGAACGTCCGCGATGGCACGCCGATGACCCGCCGCGTAGCCGAGCCGCGCGCTGTTGTCGAATTTGCGCCGTGCCGCCGCAACGAACGCGTCGGCTTCCGAGCGCGCGGTCTCCACCAGCTTGCGTGCCTGCCGCGTGGCCTCGTGCATCGTCGCGTGAACGGTTTCATCCAGTGCCTCGAGCGCGTCGTGCAGTTCGGTAACCCGTCCTAGTTCTTCGGCCCGCACGACGTCGGCGTCGAGCGCGAGAACCTTCGGTCTTGTCTTCAACCAAATAGCCATTGCAACTCCGGAAACAAGGTGCCCGCCATCGAAAAGAAATGATCCGTGTCCCTGCCCACTTCGCTTCCGGCAGGCGGCGCGGTTGGCGCCTCGGGCTGAGCGACCTCGATCGCGTCGGACAGGTTCCCCCGAGGCATGCGCGGAAACCGCATGGCTTGCCAGACCTGTCCTCCCGTACCCAGCGCCAGGCTCAATTGGACGATGTTGGCGAGCGTAGCGTTTGCGCAAATACCGTCGTCCCGCAGGGTCCGCCATCCGCTCCACGCCAGCGCATTCGGCGAGGCACCAGCAAGCAGCGCCACGTCACCATCACATGCACCGGGTTGTTCCTGAATGACTTCCAACGCATCGAGGCCAACACTGGCTACCCATACCCGACGCTGCTTGCCATCGACGCAACGGCGTACCGCGTCCCGGACGTCCCACAGCGCCCGCGCCGCCAGCACGCGCCGCAAATCACGCGGATCGAGCGCCGCTATCCGGTTTCCCGGGCATGCCAGCGCCTCGATCGGGACGCGTTGCGCGAACCATATACGCCGAACGCTATCGATCCTGATCGCACGTGCAGCCGGTGCGTCACACGCGGTTGGCCGACTCGGCCCGCCCTCGGCCAATGACGGATCGTCCGGCCGCACAATTGCACCCGCCAGCGCGCTCATGCGGGCGTCAAGCGCAGCGAGTATCGAAATCAACGGGTCGACGCTGCTCATGGCCGGACCGCGCGCCTCGGAAACTTCGGCTTCAGGCCGCCGACCCAGCGGCGCACCTGCACACCCCACTGCCGCGCCCGTGGCCAGAACACGGCGCCGAGCCCGAGCAGGACGACAAGCACAGCAGCAGCCACGGTCGCAACAATCCAGCTCGTCGGGACAGTGCCGCCTGTGACCGGCTGAGCGGCGCCGTTGGACACCGCGTCGCCCGCTTGCACGAGCGTCACGCTGACGTTGTCGTAGGTCAGCCCCTCCACGCTATGAACCACGAGGTTCTTGATGCTCGGCACGAGCGCCTGCACATCGGTTCCTGCCTGATATTTGATGAACACGGCAGCGGACGACGGCTTAACGACGCTCGAGAGCGGGTCGTTGTTCGGCAGCACGATCTGAACCTCGGCGAAAGCGACGCCGTCGATGCGGGACAACGTGTCCGATAGTTGCTGGGAAACGCCAAAGATGAAGCGCACCCGCTCTTCTGTCGGCGTGGATATCAAGCCATCTTTCTTGAACATCTCGCCAAGCGACGTGTACTTCGGATGCGGCAGACCGTGTGCACGAAGCACCTCCATCGCCTGCGCGAAGGTACCGCTGTCCACCGACACCACCCAGCTCTTCCCGCTATCGGGCGATGACTTGCTTGCGTCGATGCCGGCCTCCAGCAACACGCGCATCAAATCGTTCGCATCCGGCTCGGACAATTGCGCATAGAGCTGTTTGTCGCACCCCGCAAGCACCAGCGTAGCGACCACCACCATTGCGAGTGAACGCAACGCGCTTAAGGAAGGACGCATCGCATGCTCCTCATCATTGGTTCTTCATGAGCGTCTGCACGGTGCTCTTGCCGCCTTGTGCGACCGCCGTGCCCGTGTAGATCTTGACCATCTCTTCGGTTATCTCGCGCTGGATCTGTAGCGATTGCGCTTGAACCTGCTGCATCGTCAAGTCACCACTCGCGGCCTCGAAAGCGTCGATCTTCTCCGTCAGTTCGCCGAACGCCTGATCTTGCGCCGCGACGGCCTGCGAGACCGCAGACGGACCGTGTAGATGAGATCCGCTCTCAGGCGCAAGACGCGCTTGCTCGAGCGCCGCGCGAAAGCGATCGCCCAGCCCATCGGGTGCCTGAGTGCTGCCCGCTGCAGGTGTCATGCCGCCCAAATCCCCGGTGGGGTCGACGGCCGACGGCGGCATGATGCGTGTGATTGAAAAATCCATGTTGGTCTCCTTATGCGCGCATATAGCTATAGGGCAGCGTCGCGATCGTCGCCCCCCCGCTTTGGCTCGACGCAGCTTCCTCATCTCGCGCATTGGTGCCCTTCCCCGCAAGCAACCCGACGAGTGCAACCGATTCGGCATCCTCGTCACGCGTTACGACCTGATTTGCATAGATCCGCCAGCTCGGGTCGCCCAATGAAGACAGGCAAACCGCCAGCAGCGCCGTGACGTACGGGCCGAACGGCGGCTGCAGCTCGCGGCCTTCGAGTTGGCGCAGCAACTGCGCCGCATCGGCCATGCGATTGCGCCTGATCAAGAGCCAGGCGTCGTAGGCATTGAGCTCCGCAAAGTTCGGACGCATCAAATGGAGTGCTGCAAGCAGCCGATCGGCCTCTTCGAGTCGGCCTTTACGCGACGCCCAGGTCAGCATTTCAACCAGCGCCGACACCAGGCTGTTGCTACATGTCGTCAAATTCATCGGTATGACCTCGCTTTTATCCGGATCACATTGAAAACGGGCGACGCTGATGGCCGCCTCGATCGGAGCCCACTGCCGCCGATGGACGTACCGTACTCGCACACGTTGCGTACGCACTGTGCATGCGGCGAATTCCGTCGCACCGCAGCGAATCGCGGTACCCCGTTTCGTCTCGCGACGCTCCGTTTCGTCACGTATCCGAATGCAATACGACACTGGGCGAGAGACTCGCTCCCGATTCTCATTGCATGCGAACGGGGTACGAGCGATGTCCGACGAAAAGACCGAAGAGCCTACAGACAAGAAGCTCCGTGACGCACGCAGGGACGGAGAGACGGTCAAGAGCGCGGACCTCTCGTTCGCGACGCTGCTGCTCGCTACCGCCCTCGGCTTCACGTTTGCAGGCCCTTCGATGGCGGAACAATTGCGTGCGCTGCTCAGCGTTGCACTGGACCTGCGCGCAGCGGGCGAAAGCGCTGCCGATATTCATCGAGCGATCGCACGAATCGGCTCGCACGCGCTGCTGCTGTCGATACCTGTGGTTGCGGCGATCGTGATCGCCCTCGCTGCAATTGCTTCGCAAGTCGGCTTCGTCGTCACGTTCAAGCCCGTCGAGCCGAAATTCAACTCGATCAACCCGGCGTCCGGCCTCAAGCGCATGTTCTCGGTGCGCGCTTTCGTCGATCTCGCGAAGATGCTCGTCAAGGCAGCCCTGCTCGCCGCCGTTCTCTATAAGACGCTGATGCTGCTTGTACCGTTGATTGTCGGCGTGGCCTATGAGCCCGTGCTGGACCTGATCGAGATCTCGTGGGGCGCCCTGTGTCGCTTGTTTGCCGTGAGCGGCATCCTTTACCTCGTGGTCGGCGTTGCAGACTTCGGCATACAGCGCTGGCTGTTCATCCGCGACCACCGAATGAGCAAAGACGAAGTCAAGCGCGAAAACAAGGATTCCGAAGGCGACCCGCAGCTCAAGGGAAAACGCAAGCAAGTCGCGCGAGAGATCGTCGAAAGCAATCCCGAGAAGGCCATAGCGGGCGCGCAAGCCGTCATCGTCAACCCGACCCACTACGCCGTTGCCGTGCGCTACATGCCCTCCGAGTACGACCTGCCGCGCGTGGTCGCCAAAGGCGTCGACCTCGACGCCATGGAGATCAGGCGCATGGCCGAGCGCCACGGCATCCCGATCGTCGGCAATCCACCGCTTGCACGCGCGCTTTACCTGGTCCCGCTCGACGAGGCCATTCCTGAATCGTGCTTCAAGGCTGTAGCCGCCGTTCTTGCATGGGTCGAGGACATGGCCGCGCAACACCGTGCCGACGACACGCCGTCGAACGCCGTGCGGAGCACGGCTGCTCAATCCAACCGAGGTCTTCCGTCATGACGAAAAACGCCACGCTTACGCACGTATCGCAATACAGCGGGGAGATCGGCATTGCCGGCGTGATCGTCGCCGTGGTCGCATTGATGATCCTGCCGTTGCCGACGTTCCTGATCGATATGCTGCTGGGGCTGAACATCACCACGAGCGTCGTACTGCTGATGGTCACGATGTACATCCCCAACGCCACGTCCCTCTCTGCGTTCCCGTCCTTGCTCCTGTTCACGACGCTCTTTCGGCTGTCGCTGAACATCGCCTCGACCAAATCGATCCTGCTTCATGCAGAAGCAGGGCACATCATCGAGAGCTTTGGTGAACTCGTAGTGGGCGGCAACCTCGTCGTGGGTCTTGTCGTTTTCCTCATCATCACGACCGTGCAGTTCATCGTCATCGCCAAGGGCTCGGAGCGAGTCGCGGAGGTCGGTGCGCGCTTTACGCTCGACGGCATGCCCGGCAAGCAGATGAGCATCGACGCCGACGTGCGGGCCGGCAACCTGACCGCGGAAGCGGCCCAGCGCCGACGCGCGATGCTTGCCATCGAAAGCCAGCTACACGGCGGCATGGACGGTGCGATGAAGTTCGTCAAAGGGGATGCCATCGCCGGCTTGGTGATCACGATGGTCAACATTCTTGCCGGCGTCGTCATCGGCGTCAGCTATCACGGGATGACGGCCGGAGAAGCCGCAAACCGGTTTTCGGTCCTGTCGATCGGCGACGCGATGGTTTCGCAGATCCCGTCGCTGCTGATCTCGGTCGCTGCGGGCGTGCTGATCACACGGGTCGCAGACGAGGACGAGAAGCCGCGCTCGCTCGGCACCGAGATCGTCGCCCAACTGTCGGGCAATGCCCGGGCGCTGTTCAGCGCTGCGGCGTTGCTGTGCGGCTTCGCGTTGGTGCCCGGATTCCCGTCGACGTTGTTCGTGGTCCTTTCCGCCGCGCTCGCGGCCGGTGGCTTCGCGCTGCGCCGCAATCAGCGCAAGACGAGCGAGCAGGCTGGACCGGAACTGCCGGCGCTCACGCGCGAAGGATCGAAAGAAAATGCACCGACCATCGCATCGAAGGCGCCGGCTTTCGCCGTACCGCTCGCCATCCGTTTTTCTGCGCCGCTTGCAGCATTGATCGACGCGGCCAAGCTCGACGAGGCGTTCGAACGCGGACGCGCGGCACTCAGCGCCGACCTCGGGTTGCCGTTTCCACGCACGGCGCTATGGATCGCAGACGAGCTCGAAGGCCACCGCTATCAGTTGCTCGTACAGGACGTACCGTCGGAACCGATCGACCTGCCGCCCGGCGTCAGCGTGCTGCGCGCAGTGCCCGATGCATTGGGTGATCAATTCGAAGAGCGGCGTGATGTCGCGGGAATGTCGCGCAGCTACTGGATCGAGAGTGTGCGGCTGCCTGTGGAACTGGCCGGTCAGGCCATCGGCCGGGAAAGCCTCATCGCGGGCCAGGTCGTGGCGCAACTTGGCGCCGAAGCGAAGCTGTTCATCGGCTTGCAAGAAACGCAGTGGCTTCTCGAACGGGCAGCCACGGACTATCCCGGCCTTGTCGCCGAAGTTCAGAAAGCGCTGCCCGTCCAGCGCATTGCCGAGGTCTTGCGTCGGCTGCTCGAAGAACGCGTTCCGATACGCAATATGCGGGCGATTCTCGAAAGCCTCGTTGTTTGGGGGCCTAAAGAAAAAGATCTGCTGATGGTGACGGAATACGTGCGCTGCGACCTCGGCCGCTTTATCGCGCACCGCGCAACGGGCGGCACGGGCGAGTTGCCCGTCATCGTATTGGACCAGGACGTGGAGCAAACGATTCGCCAGTCGATCAAACCGACGCCCGCCGGGAATTTTCTGGCGCTCGAGCCCGCTCACATCGACACGTTGCTCGGCAACCTGCAGGACGCTTGCGGCCCCGATCCTGTTGCGCACCTCTCGGTGGTCGCCGCAATGGATATCCGCCGCTACATCCGCCGCATGATCGAACAGC
>CBJMQH010000001.1:0-41871 GCA_966431825.1 uncultured Trinickia sp. | reverse complement strand
TTGGGTGGACAACCGACGCCCCGTTTCGCGAAACGGCGTCCGCCCTCGCACATTGCCGCGAACTGGGGATCATGGCCGTCGAGATGGAGGCCGCAGCCCCATATGCCTTTGCGGCGGCAAGACATAAGTCGGTTGTCTGCCTTGCGTACGTGACGAATCGGATGGCGCTCGCCGAGGGTGATTTCGAAAAAGGGATTGCGGGCAGTACTCAGGACGCCTTGGAGGTGGTTGCCCTTGTGGCGCGCGCATGGATGAGCGAACCTGCCGCGCGCTGCGTCTGCGGTGCTCGGGAATCGTTGGCCTCGCGCTACTAGGTGCAGGCTGCACGCCGCCGCCGTCGGTCTACCAGGGCTATGTCGAAGGCCAGTTTGCCTACCTGTCCGCGCCCCTCGGAGGACATGTCCGGCGGTTGTCCGTCAAGCGCGGTACGCGCGTGGCGCCCGGCACACCGCTGTTCTCGATCGATTCGCCGGACGCGACCTATCCGGCCCGCCGCCGCTATCACGAATGGCAGTCGTCGCTCGACCAACTCGCCGACATCACGCAGGGGAAGCGGGCGAGCGAAATCGCGTCGCTCGAAGCGCAGCTCGAACAGGCGCGAACCGCCGCCGCGCGGGCGACGAGCCGCCTTGCGCGAGCGGAGGCGGACTACAAGGTTCAGGCGGTCTCGCTCGAGCGGCTCGAGGCCGAACGGGCAAATGCTCAGTCGGAGGCCGCCCGCGTGCGCGAGTATGCCGCCCAGTTGAAGACGGCCCGGCTGCCTGCACGCCGCGATCAACTCGCCGCGCAACGCGAGGCGGTGGCGGCGCGGCAGGCCGAATACGAGCAGGCACAGCAGACATTGCAGCAGATGGACGTCGGGGCGACCGAGCGCAGCCTCGTCGTGGATACATTCTATGCGCCCGGCGAATGGGTGAGTGCCGGTGCGCCGGTCGTCAAGTTGTTGCCGGAACACGGCGTGAAGGTGCGCTTCTTCGTGCCAGAGACGCGCCTGGCCCGCCTGAGCACGGGCGCGACGGTCGCCGTGAGTTGCGACGGCTGCAAGACGCCGTATCGAGCGACGATCCGCTACATTTCGCCGGAAGCCGAATACACGCCGCCCGCGATCTACAGCGACGCCTCGCGTTCCAAACTCGTATTTCTGGTCGAAGCAGAGTTCGACGGCGCGACGCCTGACGTCCCGCCCGTCGGGCTTCCGGTACGGGTGGCGCTATGAGCGCGCCGGAACTGGCGATCGACGTGCACGGGCTGAACAAGCACTTCGGCAAACGGCACGTTGTGAAGGACCTGAGCATGCAGGTGCGTCGCGGCGAGATCTTCGGATTTCTCGGGCCGAACGGCAGCGGGAAGACGACCTCGCTGCGGATGATGTGCGGCCTGCTGACGCCCGACTCGGGCTATGGAACGTGCCTCGGCTTCGACATTTTGAAGGCGTCCTCCGAGATCAAGCGGCGGGTCGGCTATATGACGCAGCGGTTCGCGTACTGGGATGATCTGACCGTGCGTGAGAACCTCGATTTCGTGGCGCGGCTCTACGCCATCGGCAATCGCAGGCAAAGCGTGGACCGCGTGCTCGACGCAATGCGGTTGACGGGCCGCGCGGGCGCGTTGGCCGGGGCGCTCTCGGGTGGATGGAAGCAGCGGCTCGCACTCGCGGCTGCGCTATTGCAGCAACCGGCGTTGCTGCTGCTCGACGAGCCGACGGCGGGCGTCGATCCGAGCGCCCGGCGCGAGTTCTGGGAGGAGATCCATCGCCTTGCGGCGGACGGCATCGCCGTGCTCGTCAGCACGCACTATATGGACGAGGCCGAACGCTGCCATAAACTCGCCTACCTGTCGTACGGCGTGCTGCTTGCGCAGGGCGAGTCGCAGGACCTCGTTCGGCGCCATCGGCTGCATACGTGGTCCGTTCGCGGGCCGGACCTCGTCGCGTTGACCCGGTGCCTGCGCGGAAAGCCGGGTGTCGAACAGGTCGTGCCGTTCGGCACGACGTTGCATGTGTCGGGCCTCGACGCCAGTGCGCTGGCATCGAGTATCGACCAGATCAGGGGCGCGGACATTGCCGCGCAACCCATCGACACGAGTCTCGAGCACGTGTTTCTGCATCTCATGCAGGACGCCGGGAGCGAATACCGTTGACGACCCTGTTCCGGTTCTCTCTCTCTCGGTGGTGGGGCATGGTGGCGAAAGAGTTCATTCAGGTCCGGCGGGATCGCCTGACGCTCGCCATGATCGCTTTTCTGCCGATTATGCAAATGATGCTGTTCGGCTTTGCCATCAACAACGATCCGAAGCACCTGCCGACGATCATGCTCGGCGACGATCGCAGCGAGTTTTCGCGCTCGCTCGTAGCGGGGCTGAGCAATACCGGCTATTTCGACGTTCTTCCCGGGCGCTTCGACGAAGTCGAGGCGCTGGATGCATTGCGACGCGGGAAGGTCCAGTTCGTCATCAGCGTGCCGGGTGACTTTTCTTCGCGGCTCGTGCGCGGCGAAGAGCCGGCTTTGCTGGTCGAAGCCGACGCCACGGACCCGGCAGCCACAGGCAACGCGCTCGCCGCGCTGGGCACGCTCGTGCAGTCGGTCTTCGAGAAAGACTTTCGCGGCGCGCTACGCACGTTGTCGCCGCACTCGGCATTTCAGCTTCGCGTTCACAAGCGCTATAACCCGGCGGGAATCGCCCAATTCAATATCATTCCAGGGCTCATGGGCGTCATATTGTCGATGACGATGGTCATGCTGACGAGCCTCGCGATCACGCGCGAACGCGAGCGCGGAACGATCGAGACGATTCTCGCGTCGCCCGCATCGCCTGTCGAAGTGGTGTGCGCGAAGATGATGCCGTACGTGCTCGTCGGTCTTTTGCAATGCACGGTCATCCTGCTTTGCGCCTGGCTCGTGTTCGCGACGCCTTTCCGAGGTCAGCTGATCACGGTCTATTGCCTTTGCCTGCTGCTCATCGTTGCCAATCTGATGGTCGGTCTGACGATCTCCTCGCTCGCGAGCAATCAGTTGCAGGCGATGCAGATGACCTTCTTCTATTTCCTGCCGAGCGTCCTGCTTTCGGGGTTCATGTTCCCGTTTGCCGGCATGCCGCGTTGGGCTCAGATCATCGGAAACGGCCTGCCGCTCACGTACTTCAATCGTGCAATCCGTGGGGTCTTGCTGAAAGGAAACGGCTGGGCCGAGGTGTGGCCATCGGCGGCGGCACTTTGCGTGTTCGGGCTGATCACGATGACCGTCGGTCTGAAGTCATACAGGAACACGCTGGACTAATCGCCTATGGCCAATCACAACGCTGTTCGGCTCTGCGCCATTCGACCTTTTACTGTCGGCGTATGGCTTGTCGCACTGCTCTCAGGCTGCGGGGCAGCGGTGCCGCTTCGATCGGTCGGCGACATGCCGCTTCCCGACGACTACCTGGGCGCCCGGCCGCCGGTCAAAATCGATGACGGTGCGGGTGAAGCGCAGGCATTCTCGCCCGGTGCTGCGGATGGCGTGGACTGGTGGCGGTGCTTCGGGTCGGCGTCGCTGGACCGTGTGATCGACGAGGCGCTGCGCGGCAGCCCATCGGTTGCGCGCGCACGGTTCAGGCTCGCGGAAGCCGCGAGGTACTTGAGTGCAGAGCAGGGTGGGGATCGGCTGCCGCATCTCGACGTCGACATGTCGGCGAAACGGCAACAGGTGAACACAGCGGCAATCGGGCTCCCGATGCTTCCGAATCCGCCGCCGCACACCGTCTATGATGCGGGCCTGGCGATTGGGTACGACCTGGATTTGTTCGGCGCAATGCGCCACCGCATCGCGTCGAAGCGCTACGAGACGCTTGCCAAGGGCTATGAGCTGCGTGCAGCGCAGCTGACGCTGGCGAGCAATATCGCCGGGGCTGCGATCGAAGAGGCGCGGCTGCGCGAAGAGATCGGCATCGAAGAGCGGCAACTCGAGAATCGAGCGGCGCTGAGTCGAACGCTGCGGGCGCGTTATGGGAATGGCAGTGCGAATTACGACGAAGTGCTTGCCGTTGAGGCACAAGTGGCGCACGTTGAGGCTGGGCTGCCGCCGCTGCGCCAATCGCTGGCCCAGGTGCGGACGCGGCTTGCCGTGTATGTCGGGGCCAGCGGCACCGATGCCCTGCCGCCGTTTCGCCTGAGCGACCTGCAATTGCCGTCCGAATTGCCGCTTGTAGTTCCTTCGGCATGGGTGCGCCGACGCCCTGACATCCGGGCCGCCGAAGCCGCGTTGCAGGTGGCGCGCGAACTGGCCGGCGTTGCCGAGGCGAATCGCTTTCCGCAAATCGATTTGCGTGCCAATATCGGGACTATGCCGCTTTCGCTCGGCCATCTCTTTGCAGGCGAAACCGCAGTCTGGAATCTCGGTGCGCAATTGAGTGCGCCGGTTTTTCATGGTGGCGCACTTGTGGCGCGCCGTGATGCCGCCTATGCCGCTTACAACGCCGTGTTCGAAGACTACAGACAGGTGGTGTTGAAAGCGCTGCAAGGCGTTGCCGATGCGATGACGGCGGTCGACCACGCTGCAAGCGCGTCGAAAGCCACGCTTGCAGCGATGCTGCGCGATGCCGAGCGCTACGATATGGCGCTTGCGCGGTTGGCGAACGGCAGTGCCGATATCGTCGACGTGCTCGAGGCCGAGCAGGCGCTCGATCGTGCCCGCCTAGAGGTTGTGCGCGCGCGAGCGAGCCGGCTGGCGAATACGGCTTCTTTTTTCGCCGCAACAGGGGGGAGCATCGAGAAGACGCATCCCTAGCCATTCGAAACCGAAGACATCGTCGCGCGCCAGCGCTTTATATTTGATCGACAGAGGTCGAGTTTGCAGAAGCCCGAGAGATTGCTTTTTCTGCCGGGGGCGTCCGGTAGCACGTCGTTCTGGCAGCCGCTTGCAGAGCGGCTGACCGTACCGGGGCAGCGCGTAATCGCTCGCTACCCGGGTTTCGGCGGCGCTTCGCCGGATCCGGCAATAACGAGTCTCGACGCTCTTGTCGAGCAGATCGTCGAATCCATCGATCGGCCGACCGCCTTGATCGCCCAATCGATGGGGGGCGTGATCGCTATGCGCGCGGTGCTCGCGCGACCGCAGTTCATCACGCATCTCGTGCTGAGCGTGACCTCCGGCGGTGTCGACATGACGGCGCTCGGTGCGCAGGATTGGCGGCGCGATTTTGCGGCGGCCAATCCGCATTTGCCCGACTGGTTTCTGGCATTCAGGTCCGATCTCTCGCACGCGCTGCCCGCTGTGACGCAACCCACGCTGTTGATCTGGGGTGACGCCGATCCGTTGAGTCCGGTGGCCGTGGGCGAGCGGCTGTGTGAGCTGTTGCCCAACGCGTGCTTGCACGTCGTGCCGAACGGCGGGCACGATCTTGCGTCGTTGCATGCCGAGGCGCTCGCGCCGCTCGTCGATGCGCATTTGCGCAACGCATAGTCGGCCGCTCGGGGGGCGTCAACGCCCGCAGAGCAGCACGCGCCGTGCTAAGGGGCTCCTTTTCGCATTCGGGTTCATGTCTTCGGTATGCATCGCTTCGACGCGCTGATGCGCGGTCATACTGGCGGCCCTTTCCTTGCCGACGTGGGGCTGAAATGGGAAACGTTCGCTGGCCTGCCCGCTCTAGTCCTGGGTCTGAGGGATTGCCAACAGCCCGGCGCGCGGCGCCGGGTGCCGCCGGTGTGCCCAGCGCCGCGCCAGAGGCCGGCTCAGTGCTGGATGCCTTGACGCGCCGCGCGCAAGCCGATCCGCGTATCGATGCGACAGCGGGACGCAGACTCCCCAAAGTGCGTCCTGGCGCAACGCCGACGACGCAGGCGTTGCTCGCCCAGGCAACAGACCAGGCGCTGAATTCTATCGAGCAGACGTTCGGACGAGACATCACCTTTTTTCGCAACGAGCGCCAGTTCGACCCCCATGCAGACGTTCGCATCCTGAATCGAACCGAATGGGCGGCGAGACACAGCGGTATCAAAGGCGCTGTTGCCGTCATTCACGTCGATCCCGACACCGGTCGGCAGACGATTCACATGCGGGGAGACGTTCCGATGTCGCACGATCTGCGCACGAACGTCATGGTGCACGAATTGCTGCATATCGGCGTCGATCCGGCGTTCGATGGGTTGGCTGAAGGCTATGCGGGCGCATCGATCGACGATTCCGGACAAGTCGATTTGCGTGAAATCATGATCGAGGGCAGCGCGGAGTATCTGACGCGCTCGGTCGAAGACCGCACGATTGCGCTTGCCGGCAACCGGTACGACGGGCACACGGGCATCATGGCGAACGCGGCTCACCGGGTCGGGCACGCCGCGTTCGTGGAGGCTTATTTCTCGGGTACGGCCTCAACGCTTGACCGGATCGACGACTACGCCGCCGAGCAGCGCTATTTGCCGAGCGATGCCGCGGGGCCCTGGTGGACAGCCGAGCACGGCCTCAGCTCACGGCTGAGGGAAGCGGGGCCTTTCGACGGTATGCGCCCAGCCACCGAGGAAACCCGGCCGTGACGTGCACCGCGGCGTGCGAACACTTCAGGAACAAGAGTTGCGTCACTCTCGCGCCAAAAACGTTTCGCCGAGGGTGTTATGTCGAGCACGATGCCGATTGCAGAAGGGTTGCCGTTTCCGCTGGGCGCGATGTGGGATGGGGCAGGGGTCAATTTCGCCCTGTTCTCGGCGAACGCAACGAAGGTCGAACTGTGCCTGTTCGACGCGCACGGGCAGCAGGAACTTCAGCGCATCGAGCTGCCTGAATATACCGATGAGGTCTGGCATGTCTATGTGCCCGGCCTGAAGCCGGGTGCCGTTTACGGCTACCGCGTGCACGGCCCGTACGAACCGGAAGCGGGACATCGCTTCAACCCGAACAAGCTGCTGCTCGACCCCTATGCAAAGGCCCACGTCGGCTCGCTCAAATGGGACCCGGCCGTGTTCGGCTACACGATCGGCGCGCAGGGCGACGATCTCACGTTCGACGAGCGCGACAGCGCGCCGTTCGTGCCCAAATGCGTTGTCGTCGACCAGAACTTCTCGTGGACACACCCGATGCGGGTGCGCGTGCCATGGGACCGCACCGTCATTTACGAGCTGCACGTGCGTGGCTACACGAAGCAGCATCCCGACGTACCCGAACCGCTGCGCGGTACGTTCGAAGGCCTCGGTCAGCGGCCCGTGGTCGATTACGTCAAGCGCCTGGGGGTGACGGCCGTCGAGTTGATGCCGATCCACTCTTTCGTCAACGATAGTTACTTGCTCGACAAAGGCCTCACGAACTACTGGGGCTACAACACGATCGGTTTTTTTGCCGCGGATCCACGTTTCTTTGCACGCGGGGCCGGCGCAGTCGACGAATTCAAGCAAATGATCGACCGCTACCACGATGCCGGCATCGAAGTCATTCTCGACGTCGTGTACAACCACACGGCCGAAGGTAACGAGCGTGGCCCGACCTTGTCTTACCGTGGGATCGACAACGCGTCGTATTACCGGCTGATGCCCGAGCAAGCGCGCTACTACATCAACGATACGGGTACGGGCAACACGCTGAACCTGTCGCACCCGCGCGTGCTTCAGATGGTGACGGACAGTCTGCGCTATTGGGTCAGCGAAATGAACGTGGACGGCTTTCGTTTCGATCTGGCCACGATCCTCGGGCGCGAACCGTACGGCTTCGACGAGAGCGGCGGGTTTCTGCATAGCTGCCGGCAAGACCCGGTGCTTTCGAGCGTCAAGCTCATCGCCGAGCCGTGGGACTGCGGGCCGGGCGGCTATCAGGTCGGCGGGTTTCCGCCGGGATGGGCCGAATGGAACGATCGGTTCCGCGATACCGTGCGCGCCTTTTGGAAAGGCGACGACGGCGTCGCAGCCGAGCTGGCGAGCCGGATTACCGGCTCCGGCGACAAGTTCAACCGGCGCGGCCGGCGGCCCTGGGCCAGCGTCAACTTCGTCACGGCTCACGACGGGTTCACGTTGAACGATCTCGTTTCATACAACGACAAGCACAACGAAGCGAACGGCGAAAACAACGCCGACGGCCATTCGGACAACAAGTCGTGGAACTGCGGTGCCGAAGGCCCGACCGACGATCCGGACGTGCGCAGTTTGCGCGAACGACAAAAGCGCAACTTGCTTGCCACGCTGCTGTTTGCGCAAGGTACGCCGATGCTCGTCGCGGGCGACGAGTTCGGCAGGACCCAGCGAGGCAATAACAACGCCTATTGTCAGGACAACGAAATCAGTTGGGTCGACTGGGCCGGCATGGACGACGAAGGCCGCGCGCTGATCGATTTCGTCGTCAAGCTCACCACGTTGCGCCATACGTTGCCCGTACTGCGACGCAATCGCTTCCTGACAGGACAGTTCGACGAGCGTCAGCAACTGTGCGAGGTGCGCTGGCTGACACCTGTCGGTACGGAGTTGACCGACGAGCAGTGGAACGACCCGCTGATGCGATGTTTCGGCGTCGTGTTGGACGGTCGAGCTCAGACGAGCGGTATTCGGCGGCCCGCATCCGATGCAACGCTGATGATCGTCCTGAATGCGCATCACGATGTCGTCGATTTCAAATTGCCGGAGATTCCGGGCAGCGACCAATGGAGCTGCTTGATCGATACGAACATGCCCGTGCGCGACGAGTTGCCCGAGTTCGAGTCGGGCGACGTCTATCAGGTGACGGGGCGCTCGTTGCTACTGTTCGCGCTTCATGCGAAAGGCCAGACGCAGCGGATTTTCATGAATTTGGAAAAGAAGCTGACCGAGGAGGTCGACCCGCAGAAGTGAGGCGGGTTTGGCGGCGTGCGCAATGTGTTTTTGCGCCGCCGCTAGAGGCTTTACGTTCGCTGCGAACGTGAACCGTCAGTGATAGAGCAGTGCGATCAGGATGATGATCGGAATCGGTACGCCGAGCAGGTAGAGCAGGATGGATCGCATAAGTCCTCCTTGGTCAGTGGCAAGAATCGATTAGCGGCACGAGGTGTATAGGCCGCGCGGTGCGGCCTATACGGAATGCTGTCTTGTTCGGGCTATACGTCACGCAGGCGGCCGCCGAAGACGGCCATGATGCTGGCCGAAAACGCGCCCATCAGCAGCGAGACGAACAGCCAGAGCGAGGCGGCGGCACTTGCATGGCGCGCTGCATCGGCCGCGCTTCTGGCCGCGGCCTGCAGTGCGGCGACCTTTTCCTGAAGCTGCGCGTACGTGGTGGTGACGCGCCCTTGTGCTGCGGCGGGCGACAGCCCTGTGTACGCCGAAACAATGCGTGCAACGTAGGCGATGTCGGCCGCGGCGAGCGGGTCGCCCGTCGCTGCGCTGTTCAGGAAGATGCGCGTCACTTCCGCCTTCGGCGGTGCGCCGGTGGCTGTCCGCTCGCCCCCTGCAGGCACACCGGCAGCCGTGCTCGTCGCGCCCGGCGCTGCGTACAACGAAGGCGTTGCCACTGGGCTGACGATGGCACCGGGTGCCGGGTTCGCGCTGGGCGTACTATTCGCCGCCGTCGCGACAGTCGCGACCGTCGCCGGCGCGCTGGCCGCTGCACCCGACGCTGCCGCGGCGCCCGAGCCGCTGCTGGCAGGGGCGGGCTCGGACTGACCGATCGGCTGCGTGCTGCCTGGCGCGCCCGGCTGCGGCACCTGCCCGGCGGCCGGTGCTACGGACGAGGCCATCGGTGGTCGGAACAGCGCATCGACGTAATAGCCGATGGGCCAGCGATTTGCGGCGGCCTCTGCATTGCCGCGATCGAGCGTAGGCAATGGGGTTGAGGCGCTTGCTGCTGCCTGCGCCGCGACGCGACCCGCGGCAGGCAGCGTGGCTGCCACGAGCGCGGCCGTCGCGAGCGTGGCGACGGCCCAGGCCAGAAAGCCGTGTGCTGTATCGCGGAAGTAGACTTCGTCCGTTTCCACGGCCGGCCACCGGTGCCTCAGCCGTCCGGCCAGATAGCCGCCGAGCCCGGAAGTCAGTATCTGTGTCACGCAGACCCAGAGGATGGCGGCAAATCCGAAGGCGGCGGCGTGCCCTGCGTTGTCACGCCACGGCGAAAGCGCGGCCAGGCCAAGCCCTGTGCCCAGTGTCACGAGGATCAGTCCAAATGCCGCGGCTGCGGCAGCGCCCGCGAATACGGCGCCCCATGAAACGACGCCGGCATGGCCCAGCCATTCGGCGCGCTCTGTCGTCAACGTCGTGGATGCTGCGGGTGCATGTAGTTCGGCCATCAGATATCTCCCCGGGCCGCGCGAGCGCGCCGGCCCTGTCATGCGTTTCGATCGGTTGTTACGGAATGAACGCATGAAGGGGGCAGCATGTTCCGTGCCGAGGCAGGTAGCGGGAATTCCGGTATCGTCGGTTGCCTTGTTGCGCATGGGCTGGCAGCTAACAATACGGAGACCATCCCTTTGAACACGACCATGAGAACAGAACCGGCCATGCGCATCGCGCTCCTTCACACGATCGAATCGAACCGTGCCGTATTCGCCGCAGCGGCCGATGCGCTTGGGCTGGCGCCTGCATCGTTGACGCACGACGTGCGGGCGGATCTGCGCGAGGCCGTGGATGCGGCGGGCGGCGCCACGCCCGAGATCGAGGCGCGTACGCGCGCGTGTCTGACGCGACTTTCGGTCGATGCACAGGCCGTTCTCGTCACCTGCGCCACGCTCGGCCCGATCGTCGACGCGCTGCCCGCGGTCGGTGTGCCGGTGATTCGGGCGGATGCCGCGCTCGCGCAGGCGGCGGCACGCGCAGGCAGTGCGATCGTCGTACTGTGCGCGGCAGGCGGGGCGCTCGCCGCCAATCGGCGGCTCTTCGAGTCATGCGCAGGCGCCACCGGCGCGACGGTGGAGGTCGTTCATGTGCCGCAGGTCTGGGCCGCATTCACGGCAGGCGACATGCAGGGCGCTTACGCGGCGACTGCGAGCGCAGCCGACCTTGCCTATTCGCGTGGTGCCGACGTCGTTGCCTTCGCCCATCCCTGGATGGCGCCGGCCAAGGCATTGGTCACGCAGGGCCGTGCGCCGCTCGACAGCGCGGTGGCGGCATTGCAAGCGGTGATCCCTGCAAGGGGCGACTCGAATGCTTGAGTGGTGGCACGCCCGGACGGGCATCGGCGAGGCCCGCCCCGTCGTCACAGCGCTTCGACGAGGTCGCGGCGCTTGGTGCGGCAGTAGGCGGTACAGGCGATATGAGCGGCGTTCGCTGCGGCATTGACCATCGCGCTCGCGCTGGCCGGTTTGCAGACCGATACGATGATAGGCGGCGGGACCGGCTTGAGCGGCAGTTCGACGAATTCGCCAGTCTGGAGTTCGTCGGTGACGAAGAGACTGGGAATGCAGGCGACGCCATAGCCGTCGCGCACGAGTTGCACGATCGCGGCGACGGAGGGCGAGCAGGTGATACGAGGCTCGTCCGGGCGCATTTGCTCCTGGCGCGCAAGCGCCTGAACGATGCTCAGGAGTGCGACCTGAGGTGCCGTGCCGCGTCCGAACGTCAGGATCGGCCGTTGGAGGACGCGCGAAGCGAGGCCGGCCGCGCGTTTGGACAGCAAGCCGCGGCGCGCGATCCACCGGACCGGATAACTTGCAATCGCGCTCGAGACGACTTTTGTGCTGTCGATCCCTTCCACGCGGATCGCAACATCGAGCTCGCCCGCGAGGAGCCGCTGCTGGAGCACGGTGCTCGAATCGACGGTCAGATCGACGTCGAGCTGCGGGAACTTCGCGTTCAGGTGCGTGATGTAGTGGGAGAGCCACGAGTGCACGACGGTTTCGATCACGCCAAGACGCAGTTTGCCTCCCACCACGAGTTCCTGTCCCGCCGCTTCACGCAGCGCGCGGGCCGCATCGACGACGTTGCGCGCGAGCCCTAGAAGGCTTTCGCCCGCCGGCGTAAGACGGAACTGCGTCGTGGAGCGGTCGACGAGTTCCGTGCGAAGGTCGTCTTCGAGCGACTTGATGCGCAGGGAAATCGTGGCCGGCGTGGCATGCAGCACACGGGCCGTTGCGCGAAAGCTCTCCAGTTCGGCGAGCGTGACGAAGGTCTCGAGAAAGCGCGTATTCATCGCATTGGGTGCGCCGCGTCGGAGGCAACGCGGAACACCTGGACCGCGTTGCCGAGCTGTTGCGCCTGTTCGTTCAACGACGCCGCTGCGGCGGCAGCCTGTTCGACGAGCGCCGCGTTTTGCTGCGTGACGCCGTCCATCTGCGCTATCGCGCGGTTGACCTCGTCGATGCCGATGCTTTGTTGCGCCGAGGCCGCGGCGATCTCGTCGACGATCGTCGTCACGCGCTTGACGGCGCTGACGATGCCGCCCATCGCCTTACCGGCATTTTCTGCAAGCGCAGCACCGCTTTCGACCTGCGTGAGCGATGTGTCGACGAGCACGCGGATCTCTTTGGCGGCCGATGCGCTGCGCTGCGCGAGCGAGCGCACTTCGCCGGCCACGACCGCGAAACCGCGGCCGTTTTCGCCGGCCCGTGCGGCTTCCACCGCTGCGTTCAATGCGAGGATGTTGGTCTGGAACGCGATGCTGTCGATCACCGATGTGATCTCGGCAACCTTTTTCGCGCTTTCGGCGATCGCGCGGACTTCGTTCACGACGTCACCCACAACGCCGCCGCCGCGCTCGGCTTCGATCGATGCGCTTGCGGCAACTTCGGTCGCACGCGTCGCGTTCTCGGCATTTTGTTTGACCGTGGACGTGAGCTCGTCCATCGCGGCGGCCGTCTGTTCGAGCGAGGCGGCCTGCTGCTCGGTGCGGCTCGACAGATCGCTGTTGCCCGTGGCGATTTCGGCTGCAGCCGTGCGAATCGTTTCGGCGGCCTGCTTCACGCGCGAGACGGTACCCGATAGCGTGTCGCGCGTATAAGCGATGGCGGCGACGATGCTGTCATCGTCGCCGGCCGATACGTCGATGTGGCCGGTCAGATCGCCCGACGCTATTTGACGCGCCAGCTCGGCGGCCTGTGCAGGTTCGCCGCCGACCGAGTGGCGCACGCTGCGCACGGCGAGCGACGTGAGCCCGGAAATGGCGGCGCCGAGCACGATCAGCATGACGAACGATGTTTCGAGCGTGTGATAGAACGCCGCCTGGATATCGTCCTGATAGACGCCCGCGATCAAGTCCCAGTTCCAGGGCTTGTAGCGCTTCGCGTAGCCGAGCTTCGAGCTCGGTGCGGTTTCGCCGGGTTTCGGCCAGAAGTACTCGAGATAGCCGGCACCATCGGGGGAAGCCCCCGCCGCGGCGATGTTTTTGTAAAGCGGCGTGCCTTTCGCATCCTTCCAATCGGACATGTCCTTGCCGTTCAGCTTTGCGGCGATCGGATGCATGACCATCACCGAATCGGCACCGACGATCGTGACATACCCGCCGCCGCTGAACCGCATGTCTGCGATGCGCGCGATCGCCGCTTGCCTTGCCGCGTCGGCGCTCATCTTGCCCGACTGGGCAGCCTGGTCGAGGCCCGCGGCGACCGAGTAAGCCATCTCGACGACATCGGCCAGCGCGTGCTTGCGCTCGGTGAGTTGCATGTCGCGCGCTTGCAGTGCAGACCAGACCGTCAACGTCACAAGGCCAGCCCAGGTCAGCAGCAGCGGTATCCAGAGTTTCTGACGCAGTGTCAAACGGGACATGATTTAAGTTTCCGCTTAATAGACGGTTGAAAATGGGTCGAGGCCGCGCCGCAGCCGAAGCGTTCTTCCACGCTCGTTTAACGGCATCGGTGCGCGAATATTAAGCAGAACAAAAAATTGATGGGGAGTGTGTCCACGGCGAAATTCGACTCCGCCGCGCGGGGTTAGTCAATCCTGGGGGGCTGCTGCAAGGAATCGCATTCGTCCGTGAAACCTATGACAGGAAAGGATTCCATCCAACGAGGGTGTGGCGTGCGGGCGTTCTACTTGGTAAAAACCCCGACGCTTCCGTTAAGAGAAACTTGACGGCCATGCGCGGAATAACTTGCTGGCGTGCAATTTTTTTCAAACCTACTCTTCATGCCACGCCATCTTCCATTTCTATTCGAGGAACGCAGTCATGCCACATCGCTTTCGCCAGCACGTGCGTCACAAGGATTTCAAGGGCCCAACGGCCGGCCATTGCGGCGATTACGCGCAAGCCAATCTCGTGATCGTTCCGAGTGCCTATGCCGAGGACTTCCTGCGGTTCTGCATTCGTAATCCGAAAGCCTGTCCGCTACTTGGCGTAGGCGAGCGAGGCGAGTGGAATATTCCGGCGCTGGGGCAGGACCTCGACCTGCGCACCGATGTGCCGGGCTACAACGTTTACCGCGACGGCGTGCTGAGCGAACAACCCGACGATCTGCTTGGGCTCTGGAACGACGATCTGGTCGCGTTTGCGATCGGCTGCTCGTTTTCGTTCGAGCAGATGCTGATGCAGGAGCAGGTTCCGCTGCGGCATGTCGAGGAGGGCGTCAACGTATCGATGTACCGCACGAACATCGCAAACGCCCCGTCGGGCCCGTTCGGCGGCCAACTCGTGGTTTCGATGCGCCCCATGAGCGGTGCCCACGCGGTCCGGGCCGTGCAGGTCACGAGCCGTTTCCCGTCGGTCCACGGCGCACCGGTTCATCTCGGCAACCCCGCGGCGCTCGGTATCGCTGACCTGGCCCGCCCCGACTATGGCGATGCCGTGACGATCCACGAACACGAAGTGCCTGTATTCTGGGCCTGCGGCGTGACGCCGCAAAGCGCGCTCGAAGCGGCGCGCCTGCCGTTCGCCATCGCGCATCGCCCCGGGCACATGCTCGTCACCGACATCCTGAATTCGACACTCGCCGTGCTCTGAGCGGTGCGTTGGACAACTTGTTTTGCCTGAGAGGAGACCGCAGTGAATACTGAAGCGCACTACCCCAGCATCGACGGAGGGGACGAGAGCGGCGAACGCACCGCCGGCATGTTCGGCTGGTACCGGCACCTGAGCGCGAACGAGCGCCGCGCGTTCTGGAGTTGCAAGATCGGCTATGGGCTCGATGCGATGGACACGCAGTTCCTGAGCTTCGTGATTCCCGCATTGATCGCCACCTGGGGACTGACCAAGGGCGAGGCGGGTTTGATCGGCACCGTCACGCTGCTGATGTCCGCGCTCGGCGGCTGGATTGCAGGTGTCCTGTCGGACCGGTTCGGCCGCGTACGCACGCTGCAGATCACGATCGTATGGTTCGCCTTCTTCACGCTGTTGTGCGCCTTCGCACAGAACTTCCAACAGTTGCTCGTGGCTCGCGGCCTCATGGGTCTCGGCTTCGGCGGAGAGTGGACAGCGGGGGCCGTCCTGATGGGCGAAGTCATTCGTCCGCGCGATCGAGGCAAGGCGGTCGGCATGGTGCAGGCGGGCTGGGCGATCGGCTGGGCCGTCTCCGCCGGCCTCTTCACCTTGGTGTTCTCGCTGATGCCGGCCGAGACTGCGTGGCGGGCCCTGTTCGCACTCGGCATTGCGCCGGCCCCGTTCGTGATCTTCATCCGGCGCTTTGTCGAGGAACCGGAGATCCATCGTCTCGCCAAGCTGGCCGAGCAGCAATCGCAGGTGAAGCACTCGTTCCTCGAAATCTTCAGCCCAGGCATCCTTTTCACGACGTTGCGTACCGCGCTGCTCGCCACCGGGGCACAGGGCGGCTATTACGCGATCACCACCTGGCTGCCTACCTACCTGAAGACCGAGCAACATTTGAGCGTCGTCGGTACGGGCGGGTACCTCTCGGTCGTCATCGCGGGTTCGTATACGGGCTATCTGTGCGGAGCGTGGCTCTCCGATCGTCTCGGCCGCAAACGTGCATTCATCTCGTTTGCTGTGGCGTCGATGATCGTCGCGTTCTCTTATACGCACTTCCCGTTGAGCAACACGGCACTCCTCGTCCTGGGCTTCCCGCTCGGTTTCTGCGCCTCGGGCATATTTTCGGGTATGGGCGCGTTCATGACCGAGTTGTTCCCGACCCGGATGCGCGGTTCGGGCCAAGGGTTCTGCTACAACTTCGGCCGGGCCGTCGGCGCAACGTTTCCGTTCCTCATCGGCTATGTGGCGCAAAAAATGACACTCGGCGCAGCGATCGGCACATTCGCCGCAGCGGCCTACGCGGTCGTGATCCTCGCGGCCCTGACGCTGCCCGAAACGCGCGGCGCGAAGTTGGATAGCTAGCGGCCAGTTCGCGTATGGAGCGCCGAGGCGTTCCATACGCGGTACGGGGAAAACTCCTTTTCATCCTTCGAGTTAAATCATGAAGTACGAAGTTGCAGAAAATAGTTCGGACTCCAAAAGATGGCAATTCTGGATCGATCGTGGCGGCACCTTCACCGATATCGTCGCACGTCGTCCAGACGGCATGCTCGTCACGCACAAGGTGCTGTCGGAGAACCCCGAGCGCTACCGGGACTCGGCGGTGCAGGGCATCCGCGAGTTGTTAGGTGTCCCGCATGGCGCGCCCGTCCCCGCGGAATTGATCGAGTGCGTACGGATGGGCACGACGGTCGCAACGAATGCGTTGCTCGAGCGCAAGGGGGAGCGGACGGTACTGGCGATCACGAAGGGCTTCGCGGATGCGCTGCGCATCGCCTATCAAAATCGTCCCCGGCTTTTCGTGCGCAACATCGAGTTGCCTTCGCTGTTGTACGAGCAGGTCGTCGAGATCGACGAGCGCATCGGCGCGCGCGGCGAGCCGGTACGTGCGCTCGATGAGGCAGCGGCCCGAGCATCGCTTAAGCAGGCTTACGAAGACGGTATCCGTGCCTGCGCCATCGTGCTCATGCACGCATACCGGCATCCGGCACATGAATGCCGCCTGAAGGCCATCGCCGAAGAAATCGGCTTCACGCAGATCTCCGTGAGTCACGAGGTCAGCCCGCTCATGAAGCTCGTTTCACGCGGCGATACGACTGTGGTCGATGCATATTTGTCGCCCGTGCTGCGTCACTATGTGAAGCAGGTCGAGGAGGAGCTCGGGCCTGTACCGCTGCAATTCATGCAGAGCAACGGGGGGCTTACCGACGCGCATCGTTTTCAAGGCAAGGACGCGATCCTGTCAGGGCCGGCCGGCGGCATCGTCGGCGCGGCGCAGGTCGCGGCGCTTGCCGGATTTGACCGCGTCATCGGTTTCGACATGGGCGGCACGTCCACCGATGTCACGCACTATGCCGGCGAATACGAGCGCGAGTTCACGACCGAAGTCGCCGGCGTGCGAATCCGGGCGCCGATGATGAAGATCCACACCGTGGCTGCGGGCGGGGGCTCCATTTGCAGTTTCGACGGCGCGCGCTTTCGCGTCGGGCCCGAGAGTGCGGGTGCGAACCCGGGCCCGGCGTCGTATCGCCGCGGCGGTCCGTTGACGGTCACGGACTGCAACGTGATGACGGGCAAGATCGATCCGCAGTGGTTTCCGCGCGTGTTCGGCCCGGACGGTAACGAGCCGCTGGATGCACAGACGGTGCGCGAACGGTTCGCGGCGCTTGCACACGAAGTGACGCAGGCGACCGGTATCGAGCGCCGGCCCGAGGAGGTGGCAGAAGGATTCCTGAAGATCGCCGTTGAAAATATGGCGAATGCGATCAAGCAGATTTCCGTGCAGCGCGGCTACGATGTGACGCAATACACGTTGGCCTGCTTCGGCGGCGCGGGCGGTCAGCATGCGTGTCTCGTGGCCGATGCGCTGGGCATGACGCGCGTCTTCATTCACCCGCTTGCCGGCGTGCTGTCCGCATACGGGATGGGGCTGGCCGACGTCCGTGCAATGCGCCAGCGCGCACTCGAAATGCGGCTCGACGATTCGGCGCTGGTCGCTTGCAAGGAGGCGTTCTCGCCGCTCGCCGAGGCTGCGCGCGCTGAAGTGCTCGCGCAGCGCATCGGCGAGGAGCGCATCGAGCTGAGCTACAAGCTGCACGTGAAGTACGACGGCACCGACACGGCCCTCGAAGTGGATTTCGCTCGGCACGTGGCCGACGTGGTCGCGCAATTCGAAGCGCTGTACCGCACGCGCTACGGCTTTCTCATGCCCAACCGCGCGCTTGTCGTCGAAGCGGTTGCCGTGGAGGCGGTCGGGCGCACGCAACAGGCCGGCGACGAGCGCTGGCCGCTCGATGCGGCCGCGTCGCCCAACCCTGTGCCGCTTGCATCGACGCGCATTTTCACGGCGGGCGAATGGCGCGAGACGCCGGTCTACGACCGCGATGCAATGGCGCCCGGGGCGAGGATCGACGGCCCTGCGGTGGTGAAGGAGCGGACAGGCACGACGGTCATCGAGCCCGGTTGGCAGGTCGTCGTGACCGACCACAATCACCTCGTGGTCGAGCGTACTGTACCGCTCGAAGCGCGCCACGCGGCGGGCACCGAGGCCGATCCGGTATTGCTGGAGGTGTTCAACAATCTGTTCATGTCGATTGCCGAACAGATGGGTGTCACGCTCGCGAACACGTCTTATTCGGTCAACATCAAAGAGCGGCTCGACTTTTCGTGTGCGCTGTTCGATGCGTTCGGCAATCTGATCGCCAACGCGCCTCACATGCCCGTGCATCTCGGTTCGATGGGCGAGAGCGTGCGCACGATCATCGAACGCCGCGCCGGGACGATGCAAGCCGGCGATGCTTATGTGTTGAATGCGCCGTATGCAGGCGGTACCCACTTGCCGGATGTCACCGTTGTCATGCCGGTGTTCGCGACGGGTTCGACCGACCCGATGTTCTACGTGGCTGCCCGCGGACACCACGCCGACATCGGCGGTACGACGCCGGGTTCGATGCCGCCCGACTCGGTGCATGTCGACGAAGAGGGCGTCCTGCTCGACAACGTGCAGCTGGTGGCGGCGGGTCGCTTCCTCGAGGACCGGATGCGCGACAAGCTTGCGACCGGCCGCTGGCCGGTGCGCAACGTCGATCAGAACCTTGCGGACCTGCGGGCGCAGGTCGCGGCTTGCACGAAAGGTGCACAAGAGCTTGACCGCATGTGCGCGCAGTTTGGCGTCGATACCGTACGTGCCTATATGCAGCACGTGCAGGACAACGCGGAAGAAGTGGTGCGCCGGACGCTATCGGTGTTGAACGACGGGCGCTTCGAGTATGCGTTCGACGATGGCGCGAAGGTCGTGGTCGACGTCAAGATCGACAGGGTGAAGCGTTCGGCGGTGGTCGACTTCGCGGGAACGAGCGAGCAGCAGCCGAACAACTTCAACGCGCCGTCTGCAATTTGCAAGGCGGCGGTGCTCTACGTGTTTCGTACCCTGGTGGATGAAGACATTCCGCTGAACGCGGGGTGTTTGAAGCCGCTCGATATCCGGATTCCCGAAGGGTCGATGCTGAACCCACGCTATCCGGCTGCCGTAGTGGCCGGCAACGTCGAAACGTCGCAAGTCGTGACCGATGCGTTGTACGGTGCACTTGGCGTCATGGCGGGCTCGCAGGGTACGATGAACAACTTCACGTTCGGCAACGATTGTTTCCAGTACTACGAAACGATTTGTGGTGGCGCGGGTGCGGGGCCGACGTTCGATGGCTGCAGCGCGGTCCAGACGCACATGACCAATTCGCGGCTCACTGACCCCGAGGTGCTGGAATGGCGGTTCCCGGTGCGGCTCGACGCGTTCGGCATCCGGCGCGGGAGCGGAGGACGCGGGCGGCATATGGGCGGTGACGGCACGGAGCGCCGGCTTCGGTTCCTGACGAACATGACGGCCGTCATGCTTGCGAACCGGCGCAGTGTGCCGCCGTTCGGTGCGGCCGGTGGTCAACCGGGTGCGCGCGGCGAGAACTGGATCGAACGTGCGGACGGCTCGCGTGAAGATTTCGGCGCTCGACACTGCATGCAGATGCAGCCCGACGATGTGGTCGTCATCCGGACGCCGGGAGGAGGCGGCTACGGGCAGCAGTAACGAAAAAGCGCCTAGCCGACAGTTCTCGAGCTAGGCGTAAAACCGCCGGAATCGGCGGCGGAGGTGCCGACGAGAAGGCCGGCTGCATGACGTATCACGTCACTGCCGGCCGGCTCTCTATTGTAAAAGGGCAACGGCGCGCATCGGTCCAAGCCATGCGCTTACCCGTTTGCCCGCTCGACCGCGGCCCCTGACGCATCAGGTCGGCACGCGAGCGCGGTCTGAGCAGTAGGCGACTTTACTGGCCCAGCGAGAGCGAGTTGCTCATCGTCGTCGGGCTGCCCGGGTTCACGAGGCTCGCACGGCTCGGGGCGCCCGATGCCGAGTTCACCACAGCGCCACCGTAAGCAGCCGTATCGCCCTTTTGCTCTGCGACGCGCTGCATGGCGCCTTGTGCGTCACCCGGATAGTAAGGGTCGTTCCCCAGGTTCACGCGGCCGCCGGCTTGCTCGTATTGAATGAGATCCGACTTCACTTGGTCACGCGTCAGAGGACCGTTCGATTGAGCGTACGAAACGAGCGGGGCACCGAGAATAGCGGCGATAGCGACGGCTTTGATCAGCGATTTCATGGTAATTACCTCCAAAGGTTGTTTATCTGTGTGCTTCGGTCCGCGTTTCGCTGCGACCGATGAATGAAGTGTAGTCGCCTCAATGGCTAGGGTTAACACTTAATTCGATAAATCATCATTGCATTTTTAGTCATAATCCATGGCAGGAGACCGTCACGCGCGGAAGTCAGGTGCGCGTGCCGACAGCTGATCGCATCGCCCAAGTGCGGCGCTCTCGCGCGCCGCGTTCCGAATCCACGCGACAAGGGGGAATCGATCCGTGCCCAGCTACAGCCGCCGTCAAGCGTCTTTGCGTTCCGTGTCGCTCGTTTCCACGTCCTGCCTCGCCTTCTCCATCATTTACGAAACTGCGCGCGCCATTGCGGCACCGCCTGTCGCGACCATCGACGGGATGCCGCCCGTCGTCGACTCGTCGAATCTGTACAGCGAAGCACGTGCCGGCCACATGGCGGATGCGGTTGCGGGCCTGATGACGCGTTTGTACGTACCTAATCCTGCCGCGGACGGCGTCGACGTCATCGATCCCGCAACGATGAAAGTGGTGGAGCGGTATCCGGCTGGGCCGCAGCCGCAGCGCGTCGTACCCTCGTGGGACCTGCGCACCCTCTGGGTGACCGGCCAAGCGGCTGGTCATGCCGATGGGAGCCTGACGCCGCTCGATCCCGAGACGGGCAAGCGCGGCCGCCCCGTCGCGGTGACTGATCCGGACAACCTATACTTCACGCCCGACGGCAAGGAGGCGATCGTCGTGGCTGCGGTCCGCGCGCGGCTCGAGTTTCGCGATGCGCGCACGATGGCAGCCCATGCGCACCTCGACGTCCCTGCGTGCAAGGGCATCCGGTACGCCGATTTTTCGATCGACGGGCGCTACGCCATCTTCACGTGTGCGTTCGCCGGGCGCTTGGCCAAGGTCGATACGGTCTCGCACAGGCTGCTCGGCTATTTGTCGTTCGGCGGCACCGGCAGACCGGAGGACGTCAGAATTTCACCGGATGGCAAGCATTTCTATGTGGCGGACGGGGCTGCCGGGGGCGTGCGCGTCATCGACGGTGAACGGTTCGCCCAGGTCGACTTCATCGCTACCGGCATCGGCGCACACGGGCTTTATCCGAGCCGCGACGGCAAGCAACTGTACGTTGCGAACCGCGGCTCTTATTTGACGGCGCCGCACAGTGGACGCGGCAGCATCTCGGTGATCGACTTCGAGCGGCGCGAGGTCGTCGCGAACTGGCCCATCCCTGGCGGCGGGAGCCCAGACACCGGTAGTGTCAGTGCCGATGGCAAAACGCTTTGGCTTGCGGGGCGCTTTGACGACGTTGTCTACGCCATCGATACGGAGCGCGGCGCGGTGCGCTCGATACCGGTGGTTGCGGCCTCTCGTGCGTTGACTGTCTGGCCTCAGCCCGGGCGTTACTCGCTCGGGTATACCGGGAATATGCGATGAGGCAGGCGATGAGGTGCGGCACGTTCGTGCGGCGCCTTTTCATCGGGCACGTCCGTTGCGTGCGACTGACGGAAGACAGACAGTTCGGAGGGCGTCATGAGCATCACGGCGATTCGCACGTCGGAAACGGAAGTCCAGGTGGGGGATACGATCTACGACTTTCAGCGAAAGGACGAGGCAGATGCGTTCATGCGCTGCGTTGCCCATGAGGTGGTCGAGCGATGCCGTGAACGATACGAAGCGGTCAGTGCGCGCTCGGCCCAGCCTGACGTCAAGCCCGACGATCCCGACCGCGGCAGTACGATTTCGCCATCGCTCGGGGGTATGCCGTGAACCACGGCTTGGAGCACGAGGCGGTCTTGCTGCCCTCGAACGATTGGATTCCTAACGATCCGCACCTGCCGGTCTTGCTGTAACGGGGAGTCGTACCGGGGCACGAGCCGGATCCCGCGGCTGCATTTGAAGCGCACGCCGCGGGCGCGTCAGACGGCGTGCGCTATGAACTCCCGCAACCAGCGATGCGCCGGATCGCGATGCACGCGTTCGTGCCAGAGCATCGACATTTCATAGCCGGGAATTTCGATCGGCGGTGCGACGACGCGCAGCGTTTTGCTGCCGCGCACGAGCCTCGAAGGGACCATCGCAACGAGGTCCGTCTTTTCGAGCAGGGCGACGAGCACCAGGAAGTGGGGCACCGATAGCACGACGCGCCGTGACTTTCCCACGCGCGCGAGCGCGTTGTCGGTCGCGGCCTGGAACCCGCCGCCGCTCGGCGAGACGATCGCATGTTCCAAGGCGCAAAACTGCGCGAGCGTCGGCCGGCGTTTGAGACGCGGGTGATCGACTCGGCCGGCGAGCACGTACTCCTCGGCGAATAACGCCCGCCGCCGCAAGCCCAGCGGGGCGTTCTCGGTCGTGTGAAATGCAAGGTCGATGTGGCCTTGCTCCGCTTGGCGCGCAAGGGCGGATGGGGCGATTTCCATGACGGCGAGACGCGTTTGGGGTGCCGCGGCGCGCAGCGCGCTCAGCATGGGCAGCACGACGGTCGATTCGCTGTAGTCCGACGCTGCGATCCGCCACGTGTGCTGCGCCGTGGCGGGATCGAAAGCAAGCTCGGGGGCCACGGCGCGCGAGAGCGTTTCGAGCGCTTCGCGCAGCGGTTCGCGCAACCCTTCGGCGCGGGCCGTCGGCCGCATTCCGCGCGGCCCCGGCAGCAGCAGCGGGTCGCCGAGCAGGTCGCGTAGCTTCGCCAACTGGACGCTGACCGACGGCTGCGACAAATGCAAGCGTGCGGCAGCACGCGTCACACTGTGCTCTTCGAGCAGGACATCAAGGGTCAGCAGTAGGTTCAGGTCGAGTCGCTTAAGATTGTCCATGACAATAGTGGATATATAAGGAATTCATTTCAACTATACCGACGTGCCATTTATGCTGCGAGTCATCTCGATTGACTTGATGCAGGAGGCACTTTCATGAACGTTCTTATCGTTTATGCGCACCCCGAACCGCGTTCGCTGAACGGGGCGATCCGGGATTTTACGATCGAGCGCCTGCGCGCGGGCGGTCACGCGGTCGAGGTAAGCGACCTCTATGCGATGAAGTGGAAGGCGCCGATCGATGCCGACGACAGCATTGAACGCAACACCCAGGCGCCCTTCAACCCGGCGCTCGAATCGAAGCTGGCCTACGAGCGGGGTACGCAGCGCGAGGACATTGCGCGGGAGCAACAGAAACTGCTGTGGGCCGAGACGGTGATTCTTCAGTTTCCGCTCTGGTGGTTTTCAATGCCGGCCATCATGAAGGGCTGGGTCGAGCGCGTTTATGCATACGGCTTCGCGTATGGCGTAGGTGAGCACTCCGATTCGCACTGGGGCGATCGGTACGGTGAGGGTACGCTCTCGGGCAAGCGTGCGATGTTGATCGTGACGGCCGGCGGCTGGGATTCCCATTACAGCGCGAGGGGCGTGAACGGCCCGATCGACGACATCCTGTTTCCGATTCAGCACGGCATTCTGTATTACCCGGGCTTCGACGTGCTGCCGCCGTATGTCGTTTATCGAACGGGGCGGATGGACGACGCGCGGTTCGCACAGATTAGACAGACGCTCGGCCAGCGGCTCGATACGCTTGCTACGACGGCACCGATTCCGTTTCGCGCGCAGAACGCCGGGGCGTACGAGATCCCTGCACTGACACTGCGCGCCGAGATCGCCCCCGGTGTCGAAGGGTTCGCGGCGCATATTGCGAACGGCGTTTGAGGCGCTGCGGGTGATCGAGGGGTGGCTGCTGTTGCAAGTCTCGGGCGAAACGATCGACGTCGCCGCTGGCCAGCTCTACCTCGCGCAGGCCGGAACGCCGCATGCCGTTCTACCGGGGAGCTGCGGCACGCTCGTCTTCGTCGATGTTTGAGCGGGCGGCAGGGACCGACGTCGGATAAGCGCCCATCGTCAAGCGCGTTCGGTCGGGCGGCAGCACCTGCCAGCATCCATCGTCGTGTTCGAAGAAGTGGACGCAGCACGGGCCGGTAGGACGCACGACGTCGACTCGCACATGGCGCCCGCGCGCGCTGCCATAACGGCTGCAGCGCCGCACGCTGACCGACATTGCCGGGCCAGGGGCGATCCACTTCTCGACTATCGAACGCAAACCGCTCATCGCCACTGCTCCCTATCCCCGTGCGCGGGTCGTTGATCGGGCTTGTTGCGGGGAAAGCGTGCGAGAACCATGCCAACCGGTTCGGGCAAGGCTGCACGCGAGCAGCGGTAAGGCCGGCGAGCAAGTGCGCTGCGCGGTGTCGCAGAACTGGCCACTATCGCGGTCCGATATGTTTCATCGGTGAACACTGCGGCGCGCCTCTGGCTTCCTGCTTGCGAGATTTCTCATCATGTAGCCGTCCTGTCATTGATCGCCGCGGAATATCGCGCACCCCCACGCCGTAGTCCGATTCCTACTTCGTTGGCCTGTTTCCTACAGCTTTTTAGTACGCGCCTGATTTAAATTTCAATTTCCCGCTTTCATACTTCCGTCCCGTGTGCTCGACCGGCGGCGTTCAACGCCCCACCGAATCGGGCACGAACTGCGGCGGTCCCGCCGTGAACGAAAAGGAACTGAAGAAATGGGTATCGGGATGACGATCGTGTGCCACGGTTTCACGGCCACGCCGGACGTCGAACGCCTTGCAGGCGTCGAACTCGTCGGACTTGCCTGTGCGCAGGACTGGCAGGACTGCGAGGTCGTAATCGACGCGCACGCGCAGCCGTCCGGGCGCCTGCGATTCACCGCGCATCTGCAACTGACCGGTAGCGAAGGCGCGTCGCGCGCGCACAGAAGCGGCAGCCACACGACGGTGGCAGACGCCCTCGCCGACGCGTTCCGGGAAGCGGCAACGCCGTCGCTCATGCCGGGCTTCAGCGATTCGACGCTGTATCGACCGGCTTCGGGGCTCTGGACACTCCCGAGCCACAAGGCATAGCGCCTCGGCCGCGGCGGCGCTCGAAGACAGTGCGATAATCGAGGGCTGCGATTGCCGAACCCAGGAGAATGAGGAATGACCCGCATCGACAACCCCCTGCACGATCAAGAGGTGGGCGTAGCCGACGCTACGCAGGACACCACGCGCATCGACGACGTGCGCATCGGTGCGGTCCGCCCGTTGATTTCGCCCGCGTTGCTGCAGGACGAACTGCCGGTGCCGGTAGATGTGCAAACCCTCGTCGAGCGTACGCGCGTCGAAATCGGCAACGTCCTGCACGGTCGCGACGACCGCCTGCTCGTCATCGTCGGTCCCTGCTCGATCCACGACCATGACCAGGCGCTCGACTATGCGCGGCGGCTCAAGTCGGCGGCCGATGCGATGAAAGACGACCTGTGCATCGTCATGCGCGTGTACTTCGAGAAGCCGCGCACGACGGTCGGCTGGAAGGGCTACATCAACGATCCGCGGCTCGACGGGAGCTTCCGTATCAACGAAGGCTTGCGCTGCGCGCGGCAACTGCTGCTCGACATCAACCGGCTCGGCGTGCCCGCGGCCACCGAGTTCCTCGATCTGCTGAGCCCGCAATACATCGCCGACCTGATCGCCTGGGGCGCGATCGGCGCGCGCACGACGGAGAGTCAGAGTCACCGGCAGCTCGCATCGGGCCTCAGCTGCCCGATCGGCTTCAAGAACGGCACCGACGGCGGCGTGCAGGTCGCGGCCGATGCGATCGTGGCTGCACGAGCGAGCCACGCGTTCATGGGCATGACGAAAATGGACATGGCCGCGATCTTCGAGACGCGCGGCAACGACGATGCGCACGTGATCCTGCGCGGGGGCAAGAAAGGACCGAACTACGACAGCGCGAGCGTCGACGCGACCTGTGCGGCGTTGCGTGCGGCCGGCCTGCCCGAGCAAGTCATGATCGATTGCTCCCATGCCAACTCCGGCAAATCGCACGAGCGGCAGGTCGACGTGGCCGACGATATCGCAGCCCAGCTATCGGCCGGTGAGCGCCGCATTATCGGCGTCATGGTGGAGAGCAATCTCGAAGCGGGCAGACAGAACCTGTCGCCGGGAGTGCCGCTCGCCTACGGCGTATCGATTACGGATGCGTGCCTGAGCTGGGTGCAGACCGAACCGGTGCTCGCCAAGCTTGCACAGGCTGTGCGCGAGCGCCGCGGCCGTTGATGCCGGCCACGGCGCACTGACGCCGGAAACCGCGTGCGCTCAAGCGTTGCGTTGGACGGGACGCAGCGCATGGGCGCCGTCGCCGAGCAGGAACAGAACGAGCAGCGCGACAGTCCAGAACGCGGGGTATTCCCAGCCGCCGCCTTTGGCTGTGAAGAGCCAGCCGTTCGCGCCGTGCACGAGCACGATCGTCCCGAACATTTCAGCGGCAAGCGGCAACGCGACCCACGGCGCGAAAATGCCGAAGATGAGCGCAATGCCGCCCAGCAGTTCGAGCGCTACCGTCAGGTATGCGGCAATAGCGGGCAGACCCAGCGACGCGAAGTAGCCGACGAATCCCGGTACGGTGAAGACAAACAGCTTGAGGCCGACATGGGCCAGGAACAGGATGCCGAGGCTCACGCGAAGCAGGAGTGCGGCGTAGGGGGCTGTCTTGGTGTTGAGCATTGCTGAAGTACCGAACGTGAACAGATGAAAACGCGGCAGCGAGCAAACGCGGAGCCGAGGCCCCCGCGGCAACGCGTCGCAGCCGTACCGTGACCGAACGATACGGCCCATCGAGGTCCGGATCAATTCCGCTATGATTCATCCATCGTTTCCTGTGGGTTGATGATCGGATGGACACATTGACGAGCATGAAAGTCTTCCGGCTCGCGGTCGAACTGAAGAGTTTCGCGGCCGCGTCGCGCAGGCTCGACATTTCGCCGGCGATGGCAAGCAAGCACGTCATGTATCTCGAGAAAAGGCTCGGCACGCTGCTGCTGAACCGCACGAGCCGCCATCTGAGCTTGACCGAGGCCGGGACGATCTACTTCGAGCATGCGCGCCAGATGCTCGACGAACTCGAAGCCGTCGAATCGGCTGTCAGCAAGGCGACGATCGCGCCGCGCGGCACGCTGAAACTGAGCGTGCCGGTGTGGCTCGCGACACCCGGTTTCGTCGGCGCGCTGAACGCGTATCGCGCGCGCTATCCCGAGGTCAGGCTCGACGTCGATCTCTCCGGGCGTTTCGTCAACCTCGTCGAAGAGGGTTTCGATCTCGCCTTGCGGGCCACGCGCCCGCTGTCGCTCGGGCAGACGCTGATCGCGCGGCCGATCGGGCCGGTGGCGTTTCACGTGGTCGCATCGCCGGCTTATCTCGCGCGCCGCGGGCAACCGCTGCGGCTCGGCGATCTGGCCGAACACGACGTGCTCGGTTATTCGTTGCTGCCGAATGCGAACACGATCGAAGCGACCGGGCCCGACGGCCTCGAATCGGTCAAATTCGAACCGGTGCTCCAGACGAACAACGAATCGTTGCTGCATCTCGCGGCGCTCGACGAGCTTGGCGATCGCGAGGCGCGCCTCGAGCGAGATGGCCGCGGCGCTCGACGGCATGGGCATCGCACTGCTGCCGCACTGTCTGATCGCGCGCGATCTCGAGGCCGGTGCGCTCGTCTGCGTGCTGCAGACCTATCAGTTGTTCGGAACCCAGCTCTACGGCGTTTATCAGAGCCGCAAGTATCTCTCGTCGAAAGTCCGGACGTTTCTGGACTTCATCGCCGAAGACACGCGCTGGCATTGATCTCACGTCGAGAACCGCATCGGTGGCCGCCATCTGCGCCGAATTCGTCTATAAATAAGTCTTATTGGTGACCGCGGCTGCACGGGCGCATACGCGCGCTCAACGATGCCCCGGACCGGCAGTCCCTCGTTACACGAAGTACGCAGTACGCAGCAAGCGAGCGCAACTGACGTCGACGAGCAGGGGGAACGCATGAAACGCTGGATCGGTTGTGTCGTGCTGTTCGGAGTGGTGCAGTCGGCCCACGCGCAGAGCGCGTCCTGGCAGCTCTACGGCATCGTGGACGGCGGCGTGTCCTACGTGACCAATGTGGCAGGCGGACACGTTGCGTTGCAGTCGAGCGGCGTGGGCCAATCCGATCGTTGGGGCTTGCGCGGCAGCGAGGATCTGGGCGGCGGCAACCATGCGATCTTCCGCCTCGAGAACGGCTTCACGCTGAACGATGGACGCCTCTCTCAAGGTGGCCTCGAATTCGGCCGCCAAGCGTTCGTCGGTCTGGCTAGCGATCGGCTCGGCACGCTCACGCTCGGCCGCCAATACGACTTCATGTCGACAAACCTGACGGAGTTTTCCGCCGGGTCGCTCACGCCATCGGTCTATGCATTTCATCTCGGCGACTACGATCGGCTCGGCGCCGAGCGGATCGACAACGCCGTCCGCTACGTGACGCCCGACTTCGGCGGGCTCAAGCTCGGCGCGCTCTATGCATTCGGCGGACAGCCGGGCAATTTCGCCGCCAGGAGCGCGGTCGCGTTCGGGCTCACCTATGCCCGCGGCCCATTGCACTTGGGGGCCGCTTATGTCGGCTTGCACGACTACACGGCCGCTTTCGGTATCGGCACGGCCGTTGTGGGCAGACCGCTCGTCGGTACCCAGTCGCAAGGACTGCTGCCTCGCTTCCAGACGTTCGACAAGCTCAGCGTGTCAGGCGTGGGGGCCGGCTATCAGCTCGGGCCCGCGTTCCTGCACGCGCTCTATACGATGGTCGATTTCAGGCAAGCCGGCGCCAGTGCAACGCTGCGCACAGCGGAAGGCGGTGTCAGGTATTCGGTGAATTTCGCGCTATCGGCATCGGCGAGCTATGCTTATTCCACATTGCAAGGTGCACACTGGAATCAACTTGTGGGTGGTATCGATTACAACCTGTCGAAACGGACCGATGTCTATTTGAATGCAGTCTATTTGCGTGCGTCGAGCGGCGTGCGCGCAGAAATTTTTCAACTTCCCGCGTCGTCCTCCGACAGTCAAACGGTCGTCTCGCTGGGTGTCAGGCATTTGTTTTAACCCGGCTAATACGGCGTCTCTCTTGATGTTTATCAATCTTTTTCGAGTTTTATGCGATAGGGTTTTCGTCGGTTGAATTAGTTTTTCTGGACGTTATCCTGCGTACATAAATCAACCAACAATGGCTTGATTTTCTGACCGCTTTTTGGGTGCCGCCGTGCATCCTCAAGGGGAGTGCGGTGCTCGAACGAACAAACCGGGTGTGGCGTTTTTGCCGCGACAAATGCACAGGTGCGTTTGCGTTTGGCGTGTTGCTGCTCGGCCTCGGTGCAACGGTCGTCGTTTTTGTCGTTGCCGCGAAACTCGTCGACCGCGAAGCCGAGTTGCGTTTCGATAACGAATCGCGCGGCGTCGAGCAGCAGATTGCAATGCGCGTGAGGCTCTATTCGGACGTGCTCGTGACGATGCGTGCACTCTTCAGCGCGGACGACGTGGTGACGCGAGCCGAATTTCGCGACTTCGTCGAAAGTCTCGATCTGCCGGGTCGCTACCCCGGCTTCCAGACCCTCAACTTTGCCGTGTTTATGCGTGACGCGGGTCTGGCTGCGTTCGTGAAAGCGCAGCGCGAAGACCCGATGCTGCTGAACGCCGGCGCCACGTTCTCGCTGCGCGCGCTCGGTGCGGGCGACGAGCACGAATTGCTGACCTATGTGGAGCCGTTGCGCCAGAACCTGGACTCGCTCGGCATCGATCTCGATGCTCAGCCGGGCCGCCGCGCAGCCATGCAGCGGGCGCGCGACACAGGCGAGCCGATCAGCAGCGGTCGCCGCATCTTCGCTGACCGTGGCGCCACTGCGGTCGGTCTCGCGATGCGTATGCCCGTCTATCGCCGCGGATTGCCCGTGGATACGGTAGCGGCGCGTCGGGCCGCCTATGTCGGTTCGGTCGGGGCCGGGATGCGCATCGACGGCATGCTGTCGAACTTGCTCAGCGCCGAAACGCTGCGTGTGATCCACTACCGGATCTACGACGCGGGCGCACTCGGCGAATTACGCGCGGCGCCTTCGAACGACCGGCTGTTATACGACAGCGTGGGGGGCGCGGCTGTTGCAGCCGCATCAGCGGCGGGTATCTCGCGCGTCGGCACTGCGGAGCGCGGGTTGCGGGCAGCGCCGCTCGAGCGTCTTACCGAGCAGGCTTTCGCCGGTCGGCGTTGGCTCATCGTGTTTTCGGCCGATCGTGCCACGCTCATGGGGGCCCAGCACTTTCTGCCCGACACCGCATTGGTGAGCGGCCTCTTGATCAGCGCGTTGCTGGCGGCGCTGGCGTATGCGCTATCGAGCGCGCGCACGCGGGCCTTGATGCTCGCCGACGAAATCACGTTCGACCTGCGCGAAAGCGAACGCGCGCGCGCCGAGGCGCAACGCATCGCGCACCTCGGCGACTGGCGGGTCGCCATCGACACGGGCGGCACGCAGCTGTCCGACGAGATGACGCGACTTATCGGTTGGCGCGGTATACCGCCGACGCTGCGACGGCTGGTCCGTGCGGTCGATCGCGCCGATCGTCGTGCGCTCTTTGCACAAGTGAAGCGCGGCTTCGAAACGAATGCGCCGTTCGAAGTCGAATGCCGCTACCGGTCGCGGCGCGGCCGCCGCGGGTGGATGCGCATCATCGCGCACGCTTCTGGCGCACCGGGCGGCCGGGTCATGCGCGGCACGGCGCTCGAGATCACGAAGCAGAAATCGGTCGAACTCGTGCGCGAGCTCGAGCACGCGTTTACGCTGCAACTCGCGGCTGCAACCAACGAATTCGACATCTTGCAGCGCCTGGTCGCGTCGCTCGGGGAGGGCATGGATTGGGAGGCGGCCGCGTTCTGGCCTACGCCGGCAGGCCACAAGCAACTGTTATGTGCGGCCTATACGGCCTGCGCGAGCGATCTCGAGCCGTGGCTCAGCACGCGTGCGCTTGCGATCGCCGACGATCGCGACGTGCCGGGCGAGGCGCGCTGGACGATCGGGGGGCGCGGCATCGGAGCGCTGAACCACGCGCCATGGCTCAGAGCGGCCCGCATCGTCACCCTCTTTTCATTTCCGTTGCGCCTGGGTTCGATCGTACTGGGTGTCGTGGAGTGTTATGCGCGCGAGCGGCGCCACGCAGAACCGCACGCGCTCGCCATGGCCGCTTCGATCACGAGCCAGATGAGCCATTTCCTTCAACGCAGGCAGGCCGAGGACAACCTGCATTTCCTGGCAACGCACGACGCGCTCACCGGATTGCCGAACCGGCTGTTGTTCAAGGAAAAACTCGAGGAGCTCGTCCATCGCGCACGGCCGGAGGATACGCCGCTGCATGTGCTGTTCATCGACCTCGACCGGTTCAAGGACATCAACGATTCCCTGGGTCATAACATGGGCGATCAGCTCTTGCGCGCCGTGGCAGCGCGCCTGGATGAAGCGCTGCCCGATGTCGAGATGATTGCCCGCCTCGGCGGGGACGAGTTCACGGTCGTCACGAAGCTGCGGGCCGAAGGCAACGTCAATGTTTTGCAGACGATCGATGCGATTCAAGCCGCACTCGCGCGCCCGTTCCCGCTCGCCGGGACGCAGTTGCAGGTCAGCGCGAGCATCGGCGTGAGCTCCTATCCGGGCGACGGCCACGATGCCCAGACGCTGATCAAGCATGCCGACATCGCGATGTACGGGGCGAAACAGCGCGGCAAGAACACTTATCAGATGTATGTGCGCCAGATGAGCATGTCGTTGCAGCGACGGGTCGAAATGGAAGCGCATCTGCGGCACGCGGTCGAGAAGGGCGAATTCCTACTCCACTATCAGCCGCGGATCGACCTGCGCACGAACACGTGCACGGGCGTCGAGGCGCTGATTCGTTGGAACAATCCGACGCTCGGCTTCGTGATGCCGTCCGACTTCATCCCGCTTGCCGAGGAAACGGGCGCGATCGTGCCGATCGGCGCCTGGGTACTGCGCGAAGCCTGTCGTCAGGCGGCGATCTGGCGTGCGCAAGGCCTGGGCGATATCCATATGGCCGTCAATCTCTCGGCACGCCAGTTCGCCGATCCGCACCTGCACGACAGCATTCTCGACGCACTGGAAGCCGCGCAACTGCCGGGCGAACTGCTCGAGCTCGAACTGACGGAAAGCATGGTCATGCGCCACCCGGAACAGGCCGTGCGCTGGCTGACCGGCGTCAAGAAGACGGGCGTTCGTCTGTCGATCGACGACTTCGGAACGGGCTACTCGTCGCTGGCCTATCTGAATCGATTCCCGATCGACGTGGTCAAGATCGATCGCTCGTTCATTCGCAACGTGCCCGACAGCCACGCGGACGCTCAGATCACGAGCGCCGTGATCGCACTCGGGCACAGTCTCGGTCTGACCGTGATCGCGGAAGGGGCCGAAACGCAGGCACAAATCGATTTTCTTCGCCGGGAAGGCTGCGACGAAGTTCAGGGGTACTTCTACAGCCGCCCGATTCCCGCCGCCGACGTCAAGACGTTCCTCGGCCGGCCGGGGCCATCCGGGCCCGACGACTCGTCGCGCCCGTCAACTCGCAGCCAACAGGGAATGAACCCTGGACGCGCATTTCACCACTGAAGGGAGACCTTAAATGAACAACCAGACACGCGACGTGGCCGCCATGTGGCACGCAATCGATGCGCTCGATTTCACCCGGCTCAAAGCCAAGATGGCGCAACGGCATGGCGATACGCTCACGACTCAGGCCATCGAACGTGCCGAGGCGGACTATCGGCGTTTCCTCAAGCTGTGCGCGAAGTATCCCGATGCGCCGATCGTGCCGACTGAAGAAGTCGACGAGTTCTGGCATCTGCATATTCTCGACACGCAGCGCTATGGTGAGGACTGCGAGCAGATTTTTGGCGCCATGCTGCATCACGACCCATACATCGGCATGGTGCCGGGCGAGGACCAGGTACGGCACCGTGCGCTGGCAGACGCGAGCCAGGTGCTGGCGGCTCAGGAGTTCGGCGGGGCGGGTACCGACGCGGCGTATTGCGTACGGGCCCTGTCGCAGGAAGGCGCCGCGGCATACTGCGTGCGGCCTGTGGCGCAGGAGGCGTCGGCGGCGTATTGCGTGCGGCCTGTAGCGCAGGAAGCGTCGGCGGCATACTGCGTGCGGCCTTTAGCGCAGGAAGCGTCGGCGGCATACTGCGTGCGTCCTGTAGCGCAGGAGGCGTCGGCGGCGTATTGCGTGCGGCCTGTGGCGCAAGAGGCATCGGCAGCGTACTGCGTCCGTCCTGTGGCGCAGGAAGCCCAGGCGGCTTATTGCGTCGTAGCCAGGCAGCAGTGACTGCGCCGATGTGATTCCGGGCCGCCGAATACCGTGGCCCGGGATTTGGCGGCGGACGCGCCGGAACCCATTTACGTCTCGTCCGCCGTACCGTTTGGTTGACCAGGATCACGAAGCGAGCCGCCGTATCGCGCTACTGTTCGGTGGCTTGTGCGGCATATCGGCCGCACGACTCTGGAAGCCGCCATGAACAGCCCCGATCCCATTCTTGAACTCACACTCGTTTGTATGGCGCTCGCGTCCGCCACCGCGCTCTGGATGTCGGTTGCCGCATCGCTGCGTGCACGCGTCCAAGCAGTCCGCGCCGCGCGTGACGCGTAATTGATCGGCGTCAAGCCGTGTTGAGCGCATGCGGCCAAGATGAGCGGCAGAGAGACACGCGCCGCAAGACGCCGTCTGTCTATTCGACCGATCCGACAGGCGTGCGCGCGGGAGAAAGGGTGATGGGAATCGGCATGCAAATCGTGTACCTCGGCTTTCCCGGGGCGGCGCGAATCGAAGCCGAGGCCGGCGTTCAGTTGTTGCGGATTGCCCGCTACGCCTCGCTGCTGAACAGCTGCCATCTGGCCGTCGAGGCGATGCGCGGGCCGACAGGCGAGCCCTTTTTCGACGTACGGCTCGACATGATCATGCGCGACAAGGCCCTCGTGCCGTTGCCGCATTGCGCGAACACCGACGCGCTCGCAGCGGTGCGGGCGGCATTCGACCAGGCCGAGCGCGCGCTCACGTCGGACGGCGCGCATTCCGCGCACGACGGGTGACGCCGTGGCAGGCTTAAGAGGCCTGACAGGCCTGCTGCGTCTCGCGTTCAAACTGCTCGTGAACGACAGCGCCAAATTTACGGCACTGCTCGTCGGCATCACGTTCGCCGTGTTTCTGATGATCGAGATGACTTCGCTTTTCGCAGGCATCCTCGAAAAGGCGTCGGCCACCGTGCTCAATATCGGCGCGCGCGTCTGGGTCATGGACCCCGCCGTTCAGACCATCGCCAACAGTATCGCGATGCCCCCCGACGTGCTCGACGCCGTGCGCAGCATCGACGGCGTGAAATATGCCGTGCCGCTTTACTCGGGCGGTGCGCTTCTGAAGCTGAACGACGGCACCTATCAGGCGGTCACTGTCGTCGGGCTCGACGACTCGACGCTGTACGGCGCGCCGCTGATGCAGCAAGGCCGGCTCGAAGACATCTTCGCCGAAAGCGGCTTCATTGCCATCGACGACGCCGAATTCCGCAAACTCGGCAACCCCACGCTCGGTACCGAATTTCAGCTCAACGATCACCGCGGCGTGATCGTCGGGATCGCGCGTGTGCCGGCAAGCGGCCTGTTCGGCGTGCCGACGCTCTATACGACCTACAACCGGGCGGTCCAATACATACCGTCGACGCGTTATACGACCTCCTACATACTCGTCGAGCCCAAATCGACGGCGGACATCCCCCGCATCAAGCGAGAGGTCGCCGCGCTCGGCTACGCGGCCTACGAAAAGGAGGAGTTCATTCGACGCATCTCGAACTTCTACAAGTACCAGACGGGGCTCGGCACGAACATTCTGCTTATGACCGTCATCAGTTTTATCGTCGGTCTGTCGATCTCCGGCCAAACGTTCTATACGTTCATCCTCGAGAACCTCGACAAGTTCGGCGCCTTGAAAGCGATCGGCGCAAAGAGCCGAGAACTCGTGATCATGATCCTGTTCCAGGCGACATTCACGGCGCTCACGGGCTATGGGCTCGGCATCGGACTGTGCGTTCTCCTCATCAGCCTCGCAAAGCTGCGGATTCCCGACTATGCGGCGCTCATCACTTACGGCAACCTTGCGCTCGCCTTTGCGATGGTCGTCGTCATCGCGGCTGCGTCGAGCTACCTCGGCGTGCGGCGCGTCCTGCGCATCGAGCCGTTCGAAGTCTTCAGAGGTTAGGCATCGTGGCGGCCGTTGCGATCGATGCCCACGCCGTCGATAAATGGTTCGGCGAGGGCGAAGCGCGCACGCATGCCCTGAAGGACGTATCGTTTCAGGCCCATTTCGGCGAGATGCTGATGATCGTAGGGCCGTCGGGCAGCGGCAAGACCACGCTGCTCTCGGTCGTATCGGGCGTGCTGCGGCCCGACGGCGGCAACGTCATTGTCGATGGCACCGACCTCTGGCAGCAGCGCGGCGACGCGTTGGCCGATTTCAGGCTCAACCGGATTGGCTTCGTTTTTCAGGACTACCACCTGTTTCCGCGTCTCACGACTGCCGAGAACGTCGCCATTCCGTTGATTCTCAGGCGCCGCCCCTGGGACGAGGCGCTCGACGAGGCGCTGAAGTACCTCGACGTGGTCGGCCTGAAAAATCGCGCCGCTTTGCCGCCCGTGAAACTCTCGGGCGGCGAGCAGCAGCGGGTTGCCATCGCTCGCGCCATCGTGAGCCAACCCGACATCCTCATTCTCGATGAGCCGACGGCCTCGCTCGACGGGGATACCGGCCGCTCGATCATCGATTTCGTCGCCCGCGAAGTGCTGAACGAACGGCGCACGATCGTGATCGTCACGCACGACGCGCGAATCTTCGATTATGCGAGCCGCGTCCTGCGGATGGAAGATGGCCGGTTGTCCCGCATCGAGCCCGGAGGCAAGCCATGAAGCATAAGATCATCTTCGCCGTGGCGGCCATCGGCTTCATCGTGGGCCTCGTGGCGGCCTGGCTCTACGGCCGGGAGCAGCAGGCGCAGCCCGCCGTATTCCAGCCCGCGTCCAACCCGTACGCGCATGGCATATATGCGAAGGGGATCGTGGAAAGGGATCAACCAGCCAGCGAGAACGTGAACCTGTATCCCGACGTGACCGGTGCGGTCACGAAAATCTGGGTGCACGAGGGCGCGCTCGTCAAGGCGGGCGACACGCTGCTGTCTATCGACGATGCGGTGCAACGTGCAAGCACCGCACAGCTTCAGGCCCAGGCTCAGGCCGCGCACGCCCAGCTCGATGCGCTGCGCGCGCAGCCGCGGCACGAAACGCTGGCCGTGTCGCAGGCGCAAGTCCATCAGGCACAGGCGAATCTGAAGACCGCACAGGATCAGCTCGATAAACAGCAGCGCGCCTATCGGCTCGATCCGCGCGCGGTCAGCAAGGACGTGCTCGACAACGCGTTGAACGCACGCAGTGTCGCACAGGCGAATCTGGAGCTCGCGACACGGCAGTACGAGCTGACACGGGCCGGCGCATGGGTGTACGACGTGCGCAATCAGGAGCGGCAGGTCGAAGCGCTCGAGAAGGCGGCGACTGCGGCGGCGGCCCTGCTGGCCAAATACACGATCCGTGCCCCTGTCGACGGCGTCGTCCTGTCGGTCAACGCGGCGCATGGGGCCTATGTGTCGCCGCAAGGTGTCTACGAGACGTATGCCCAGGGGCAGGTGCCTGTCATCGTCATGGGCAGCGCGACGCAGCGACTTGCCGTGCGCTGCTACGTCGACGAGATTCTGATTCACCGCTTGCCGGATGCCGGCAAGCTGAAAGCGCGCATGAGCGTTCGCGGCACAGCGCTCACGATGCCGCTCGCGTTCGAGCGGCTACAGCCCTACGTCGGCCCGAAGATCGAGCTGTCGAATGCGCGCACCGAGCGTGTCGACGTGCGTGTACTGCCCGTCATCTTCACTGTCGATGTGCCGCACGACGTGAAGCTTTACCCGGGACAACTCGTCGATGTCTACATCGCCGCCGACTGAGCGTAGCCCCCGCCGCAGGCCGTTCTGCGGCCGGCAAGCGCATGCTTTCGGGCTGGGCCCGCATATGGGTGCGTTGCGCGCGGCCCCGGTCGCAGTGCTCTGTGCAGGTTTGATCGCCAGCGGCTGCGCCGTCGGCCCCGATTTTGTTCGCCCCGCTGCGCCCTCCGTATCGACGTTCGTACATGGCGAGCCCGTACCTGCAAGGCTTGCCGGTTCGGGCGGCGTTCAGTCGTTCGCGGCCGGGGCGCTCGTGACTCGCGACTGGTGGCTGAGCTTTCGCTGCGCCGCCATCGATGCGGCAGTGACCGACGCGCTGACGGGCAACCCGACGTTCGCGGCGGCGCTTGCGTCGCTGCGTCAGAGCGAGCATGCGTTGCGCGCCGGCGCCGGTATCTTCTTCCCCCAGATCGATGCGAGCGCCGGTGCAGTGCGAGAGCGGTATGCGCCGGTGCGTGTGGGGCAGGGGGCGCCGCCGTCGATCTTCAATCTGTTCACGCTCTCGGCCACGATCAGCTACACGCTCGACATCTGGGGCGGCCAGCGCAGAATGGTCGAGGGGCTGCGCGCGCAGACCGACGCGTCGCGCGAGGCGCTGGCCGCAACCTATCTGTCGCTGACCGCGAACGTGGTCAACACGACGATCGCGCGCGCGGCATATACCGATGAAATTGCGGCGACGCGCGAGACGATCGCGCTCGTGCGCGAACAGGTGCAACTGACCGACGTGCAGGTGCGCGCGGGCACGGCTGCTTATGCGGCGCTGCTGTCGTTGCAAAATGCGCTCGCGGCGCTGGAGGCCACGCTGCCGCCGTTGGAACAAAAGCGCGTCGAGGCCGAGAACCTGCTTGCGGCGCTCGGCGGTATGCTGCCTGCCGATTGGCATGGCGCCGATGTGACGCTCGCGGATATCACGCTGCCGAGCCCGCTGCCGGCGACGGTGCCCTCGGAACTCGTTCGGGCGCGGCCCGATATTTTGCAGGCCGAAGCGACGGTGCATGTGGCGAGCGCGAATGTCGGGGTGGCGACGGCCAATCTGTTTCCCTCGTTGACGCTCACGGCGTCGGGCGGGTACGGCAACACGACGGTGGCCGGGCTCTTCGCGAAAGGCGGCCAGATCTGGAGCGTGGCCGGTAGCGTGACGGCACCGCTTTTTCATGGCGGCGCGCTGTGGTATGGCCGGCAGGCGGCGCTCGACGCCTTCGACGCGGCCCGCGCCCAATACCGCCAGATCGTCCTCGCGGCCTTCGAGCAGGTTGCCGATACCTTGCGCGCGCTCGAACACGATAGCGCGGCGCAGGCAAGCGAAGCACGAGCGCTCGAGGCGGCACGCGAGGCGCTGCGCCTCATGACTATCGATTACGAGGCGGGAACGGTGGACTATCTGCAAGTATTGGCCGCCGACCAACGCTACCATCAGGCACGGATCGCATACTTACAAGGCACGGCCGCGCGGCTGCAGGATACGGTTGCGCTTTATGCGGCGCTTGGCGGCGGGTGGCAGGAGAGTAAGGCCGCCGATGCGATGCCCGTGGGCGTCAAGACGCCGTGAAACCGTCGCATTTGTCGCGCGCGAGCTGTGCGATGGTGCTCATCGCCAGATCGAATTCGGTGGTCTTGTCGAAAAAATAATCGGCACCCGCCGCGACGCCCGCCCGCCGGTGATCGGGTGTCGAATGATTCGACAACACGATCGTGACGATGGCATCGGTCCGATCGCGGAGCGCGTCGAGCACGTCGATGCCGCTGCCGTCCACGAGCCGCAGGTCCAGTACGACCACCTCAGCATCGGTCTCGCGTATCCCCGAAAGCGCCGTCTCGACGTCTTCGGCTTCGCCGACGACCATCGCCGAGATCTCGGGGCCGATATGCTCGGCCAGGCGCTCGCGAACGAGCGGCGACTCGTCGACGACATAAACCCGCAGCGGTGATGTGGTCGGTGCATTCATGACACCCAGTATGGCTACCGGTTTTTGAGACGAATATCGGAACCGTACGAAGATGGTGTAAGTAAAAACGAAAATCAGTGTAGGAAAATACCTACATGCGTGGCACGCTGCTTCTACAACTCGTCGCCTTCGCCGAACAGTTTGTGCTGGATGGCATAGCGTACGAGCGCCGCTTCATGCGGCATCTGCATTTTTTCAAGAATCCGCGTTTTATACGTGCTCACGGTCTTCGCACTGACGCAAAGCTCGTTCGCGATTTCGGTGATCGTCTGGCCGGCCGCGATGCGCCGAAAGACGTCGAATTCGCGATCGGACAGCCGCTGGTGCGGCTGCATCTCGGCGGGCTCGTTCAGACTTTGCGCGAGGCGTTCGGCCATCGACAGGCTCACATAGACGCCGCCGGCCGAGATTTTTGTCAGCGCAGAGACGAGCTCCTTGCTCGCGCTCTCCTTCGTGAGGTAGCCCGACGCGCCGGCCTTGAACGCACGCACCGCGTATTGTTGCTCGGCATGCATCGTCAGCACGAGTACGCGAAGCTGTGGCAACTCTTCCTTGATCTGTTTCACGAGCTCGACGCCATTGCGGCCCGGCATCGAAAGATCGAGCACCAGCACGTCGGCAGGCGTATTGCGCACGAGCGATATCGTCGAAGGCCCGTCGGCCGCCTCGCCCACGACTTCGAAACCGCTCGTCCCCTCGAGAATATGACGTAGCCCGTCCCGGACGAGCGCATGATCATCGGCCAGCAGCACTTTGGTCATGGCAGAGCCTCTTCCTGTTGTATTGCGGCAAGCGGCAGGTTCACGGTGATCGTGAACCCCCGTTGCAAAGCGGTCTCGATCGAGACCGAGCCCCCTAGAATATGTGCCCGTTCGCGAATGCCGAGCAGTCCGAACGTTTTTTCGCGCGTGCCGTTGGCGTCCGCGCCTTGAGTCGCGCCGCGCCCATTATCGGCGATACGCAGCACGCAGTGCTCGCCGGTGACCCCCAGTGCCACGATCACCTGCGTGGCCTCGGCATGGCGTGCAATGTTCGTGAGCGCTTCCTGAAGGATCCGGAACACGGTCGTGCCGCCGTTGCGCGAGAACTGGGTCGCTCCGATTTCGATGCGGCGCTCGACTTCGATGCCGTAGCGCGTCTTAAAGTCGTTGATGAGCCAGTCGATTGCAGGCATCAGGCCAAGGTCGTCGAGCATGACGGGCCGCAGGTCGGCGGCGATTCGCCGCGCCGACGCGACCGTCGTATCGATGAGCCGACGCATGCCGCGCAACTGCCCGACGACCGTCGGCGCCACCGCGTCGTTCGTTTCGAGCGACTGTTCGACCGACGAGAGGTCCATCTTCAATGCGGTCAGCTGTTGGCCCAGGTCGTCGTGAAGTTCGCGTGCGATGCGCGTTTTCTCCTCTTCGCGCACTTTCTGCAGGTTGGCCGACAAGTTGCGCAGTTCCTGCTGCGACGCCTTCAATTCTTCGTCGGCACGGACCCGCTCCGTGACATCGCGCAACATGACGGTGTAAAGCTTGCCGCCTCCGTCGCGAATCTGTGAAATCGACGCCTCGATCGGAAATTCTTCGCCGTTCGCGCGCAGGCCGTACAGCACACGCTGTCTGCCCATGCGCCGCTCCGATACCCCTGTTACGCCGAACTGCTCGACGTGCCGGCGGTGCATTTCACGGAATCGGTCCGGAATGAAGCGCTCGATCGACGAGCCGATCGCTTCCATCGCCGAGCACCCGAACACCCGTTCGGCTGCGGGGTTGAAGATGACGATGCGCTGCGTCTCGTCGATGGTGATGATCGCTTCGCCGGACGAGCGGATGATCGCCATCATCCGCTCCTCGTTCGACGACGAGAGATTGCGTGCAACGCCGGCTTCGACGAGCGTCGACCCGCGCCGGCGCTCGAACAGGAACGCGCCAAGGCCTGCAATGATCGCAGCGGCCAGGGCCGAGGCGAGGATGGCGCCGGTACTGAAGTCAGCTGCGGCTGTCAGCGACGGATCGTTCGTGCCGTAGGTGATCGTGAACGATTCGCCGCCGAAGCGCAGCGTGTCGGTATGAGCAAAGTGCTTGTCGTGCGGTACAGGCACCGAGCGCGACGCGCCGGGTGGGTAAAGCGGGATGGCGGAGGGTCCGGCCGTGACCTGCAAGGCTACGCGCGGTTCGTGCGCCGCAACGCTCGCGAACGGATATTCCGTGTCGAGCCGTGCAACGATGAAGCCTTCGAGCAGCGCGCGCCGGGCGGCCGCTGCGGCGGGCGGCGGCACCACGCGGTAGACGGGCAGATAGAGTTCGACGCGTGCGCGCGACGGCGTGTCGGTCCGGGTGGCGGCGACATCGGCCTCGGTTCCGCGAGGGCCGGCGTCGACGGAGACGGCCGGCTGTGCCGTGTCGGCTGCACGCAACAGCGCAGCGTGGGTGGCGGGGCGGGTCCCCAGCAGCCGGCCGTCGGAGGCTTCGCGCAGCGGCCAAGTGACGACGGCACGGGCGAGCGCGTCCGTCGATTCGGCGGCGTCCGCCCGCGCTGATGTTTTTCAGTAGGCACCGCCCGCCTGGGGGGGAGCGCCGAACGCGTTGG